>JAYEKE010000122.1 GCA_034660915.1 Pseudomonadota bacterium | reverse complement strand
AAGATGACAGCAGCCAACCAGAAATTCAGAATAAGATTAAAGGCCTATGATTATAAAATTCTTGATCAATCGGTCGTTGAAATTGTCAATACAGCCAAGCGTACCGGGGCCAGGGTTGCCGGTCCCATCGTTCTGCCAACCAGAATTAATAAATATTGTGTGCTGCGCTCTCCCCATGTTAACAAAAAATCACGGGAACAGTTTGAGGTTCGCACCCACAAACGGTTAATCGACATTCTCGATCCGACCCAGCAGACCGTTGATGCCCTGATGAAATTGGATCTTTCCGCCGGTGTCGATGTGGAAATAAAGTTGTAAGGGCGGACATAAACCGCAGCAGATAGATTGAGGTTGAAATAATGGCCCAGATACAGGGATTGTTAGGTACAAAAATAGGAATGACCCAGATTTTCAGTGAGCTGGGTGATGAAATTCCGGTAACGGTTGTGAAGGTAGGGCCATGTACGGTGGTTCAGGTTAAACGGGATAAAAGTGATGGCTACAACGCCGTTCAGCTTGGTTTCGGTGAAAAAAAGCTGCAGCTGGCAACCAAGCCGATGATCGGCCATTGCACCAAAGCCGGCAAGGGCGTCTTCCGGGTTCTTCAGGAGGTCAGAGTTGATAATCCTGATGATTTCCAGGTGGGAGATCAACTGACTGCTGACATGTTTACTACTGGAGATCTGGTTGCTGTAACCGCCAGAAGTAAGGGTAAAGGTTTTGCCGGCCCGATGAAACGCTGGGGTTTCAAAGGGGCAAGCGCCTCTCATGGGGTTCATAAAGTGCATCGTTCTGCCGGCTCGGTTGGCACTTCAGCCTGGCCCGGCCGGGTTTGGAAGGGAAAGAAAATGGCTGGCCAGATGGGGAACCAGGCGGTTACGGTGAAGAATCTGACCGTGGTCGGTGTGCGTCCCGACCAGGGCATGCTGTTGATTAAAGGCGCTGTTCCCGGCAGTAAAAATGGGGTAGTATTTCTCCGGAAGGTGTAAGATTTTCAGCTTAAAGTGGAAATGAATAAAGTAATTGAATAATTCGCTGGAGTGGCATCATGGCCGTGGTTGATTTGTATAGTATGAGCAAGGAGAAAGTTGGTGAGATTGAATTAGCCGATGCAGTTTTCGCTGCTGAGGTTAAAAGTCATCTTGTCAGCGAAATGGTGTTATGGCAGTTGGCCAAGCGGCGGAGTGGTACCGCGGCGGTCAAGAACCGTTCGAAAGTACGTGGTGGCGGCAGTAAACCATGGCGGCAGAAAGGAACCGGCCGGGCCCGCAGTGGCACCAACAGTTCACCCATCTGGCGGGGTGGTGGGGTGGTTTTTGGCCCTCAGCCACACAGCTATGAGTTTAAACTGAGCAAAAAAATAAAAAAGCAGGCTCTGATTTCAGCCCTTTCACAAAAATATCAGCAGGGCAAGTTGTTCGTGCTGGAAAACTTTGACCTGGAAGAGATTAAGACCAGAAAAGTGGCGGAACTGTTGACCGCTTTTGAATGTGCAAGTGCCATGCTGGTCTGTGATGAAAATCGAAATCTGTTGTTGTCGGCCCGCAATCTGCCTAAAGTCATGGCGGTTGGTTCTCCCGGGGTTAATGTCTATGATCTGCTCAAACATGATACGCTGATGATTTCAGCTGCTGCTTTGGCCAGGATTCAAGGAGCTTTGGAATAATGAATAAGTCATCTTATTATGATTTGATCCGCTACCCCCTGTTGACAGAAAAAACCATAGAGGCGAAAGAATCATATAATCAGTATGCTTTTGCTGTTGATCGTCAAGCGAATAAGGTTGAGATCAAAAAGGCGGTAGAAACACTTTTCAATGTAAAGGTCCAGGGTGTAAGGACTCTGAGCGTGAAAGGAAAAGAGAAACGGGTGGGACGTAACGTCGGTAAACGTTCGGATTGGAAGAAGGCCATCGTTACCCTGAAACCGGAACAGAAGATTGAATTTTTTGAGGGCATGTAAGCTGTCCAGCTGTCGCTGATATGCTGATATAAGGGAGATTCACCGATGCCATTAAAGAAATATAAACCAACATCACCTGGAAAGCGGTTTCAGACGGCATCCAGTTTTGAGGGAATAACCAAAAAATCGCCGGAAAAGTCCCTTCTTGCCCCGCTAAAGAACAGTGGTGGGCGAAATAATGCCGGTCGGATTACCGTTCGTCACCGGGGTGGAGGAGTGCGGCAGAAGTACCGGCTGATAGATTTTAAACGGATGAAGGATGGTATGCCGGCGACAGTTAAAGCAGTGGAGTATGACCCGAACCGATCTGCCCGGCTGGCGTTGCTTCAGTATGCTGATGGGGAGAAACGCTATATCTTGGCACCGCTCAAGTTGAGAGTAGGAGACCAGGTGCAATCCGGAGAAAATGTTGATATAAAACCCGGTAACTGCCTGCCTTTGAAGAATATCCCCCTGGGCAGCGTCATTCATAATATTGAGTTGAAAATCGGCAAGGGTGGTCAGATGGTTCGCAGTGGAGGGACCTATGCCCAGTTGATGGCCAAGGAGGGTAGTCGTGCGCAGGTAAAGCTGCCTTCCGGTGAGGTTCGTATCGTCCATAATTTATGTCGGGCAACCCTGGGACAGCTGGCTAATATCGAGCATGAAAATATTTCCCTGGGAAAGGCCGGCCGCAGTCGCTGGTTGGGCCGACGTCCCTCGGTTCGCGGAGTGGCGATGAACCCGGTTGACCATCCCCATGGTGGTGGAGAAGGGAAATCATCTGGTGGACGACATCCGGTTACCCCCTGGGGGGTGCCGACCAAGGGTCGTAAAACCAGGAGTAATAAAGCAACGGATAAGCAAATTGTTAAACGACGGAGATAGCCTGATCCAAATACTTTTGTGACAGGTCAGGTTTTAAGGAGGAATTCGTGGCGCGTTCAGTACGTAAAGGTCCTTTTGTCGATGATCATCTGTTAGCCAAGGTTGACAAACTGGTTGACAGCAACAATAAAATGATAAAAACCTGGTCGCGGCGATCGACAGTGGTCCCGGAAATGGTCGGATATACTATCGCGGTTCATAATGGCCGCAAGTTTATCCCGGTTTTTATAACTGAGGATATGGTGGGACATAAATTGGGAGAGTTTGCCCCTACCAGAACCTATTACGGTCATGCTGCTGACCGAAAATCAAAAGTACGGCGCTAAACGGACGCCTGGATTATAAAAGGAGTAACCCATGCAAGTTCGAGCACGACTTCGTCATTATCGGGTGGCACCACGAAAGGCACGCCTGCTAACCGATATGATCAGTGGAATGGATATAGCCAGAGCCGTTGATACCCTGCGTTTTGCCAGGAAAAAATCTGCTCCTGTTATTATGAAACTATTGCAATCAGCAGTGGCCAATGCAGATCAGCAGGGTAATATCGATGTGGATGCCCTTTATGTGCGGCAAGCCTTTGTCGATGAAGGCCCCACCTTGCGTCGTTTCAGACCTCGGGCTATGGGACGGGCAACCAGGATTCGAAAGCGTACCAGCCATATTACGGTGGTTCTGGATGATGAGCGCTAAAATCAGGATTAAAAGAAGAGTAGTATAATTTTTTATCCCCATAGATTTAAAAATCAGTAAAACCTGTAAAGAGGAGTGGCGATTTGGGACAGAAAGTTAACCCCATCGGCTTTCGTCTGGGTGTTGTCAAAACCTGGAGCTCACGTTGGTATGCCGACAAGGAATACAAAAAATTTCTCCACGAAGATCTGCGGCTGAAAAAATATTTGAAAAAGAAGATGCATCATGCCGGGATTTCCAAAATTGAGATTGAGCGGGCTGCAAAGCGTATCCGAATTAATATTTATGCTGCCAGGCCGGGAATTATTATCGGTAAAAAAGGGGCAGAGATTGAAACCCTGAAGAAGGATCTGCAGAAGTTTAGCTCCGGTGAGTTGTTTATCAATATTAATGAGGTGAAGAGACCTGAAACTGATGCTCAATTGATTGCTGAAAATGTTGCCTTGCAGCTTATTCGCCGGGTGGCTTTCAGAAGAGCTATTAAGCGCAGTGTCGGGATGGCGATGAAACTCGGGGCTAAAGGAGTAAAAGTGGCGGTAGCCGGCCGGCTGGGTGGGGCTGAAATTGCCCGTTCAGAGTGGTACCGGGATGGCCGTGTTCCCTTGCATACCCTGCGGGCTGATATAGATTATGGTCTAGCTGAAGCCAAAACCACCTACGGCATCATCGGGGTCAAGGTCTGGGTGTTCAAAGGTGAGATAGTTGCGCAGAAAGATGAATTGACTGCTGGGCTGTAGACAAAATTAGTTGAGCTCACCGGCAAATAAGGATGGGAAGGTAGGATTGTCATCATGTTAATGCCCAAAAAGGTGAAATATAGAAAACAGCAGAAAGGAAGGGTCAAGGGGCTGGCACATCGGGGTTCCCAACTTTCCTTTGGTGATTATGGCTTGAAGGCGCTGGAAAGCGGAAGAATTACCAACCGTCAAATTGAGGCGGCCAGAATTGCCATCAATCGCTATATCAAACGTGGCGGAAAAGTTTGGATTCGTATTTTTCCGGATAAGCCGCTAACCAAAAAACCGGCTGAAGTAAGAATGGGGAAGGGTAAGGGATCCCCTGAAGAGTGGGTGGCAGTGGTGAAAGCCGGCAGAATGCTCTATGAAATGGAAGGGATTGATTCCGAACGGGCGATGGAGGCCCTGCGCTTGGCAGCGCATAAATTGCCGATCAGAACCAGACTGGTAAGGCGGGAGACTGAAATATGAAAGCTAAAGATGTTCGTTTATTGTCTCCGGAAGAGATGCAGCAGAAGGTGGATGCCATATCTGAGGAGCTGTTTAACCTCCGTTTTCAGAAAGCCAGTGGGCAGCTTCAGGATACGGCCAGGCTGAAAAATCTTAAGCGGGATCGAGCCCGGATGAAAACCATTTTCCGTGAACAGGATATGCAGGGATAAGGCAGGTATGAAAATGCAGGAGTCAAAAAGACGAATTAAACGATCGATGACCGGAGTTGTGGTCAGTGATAAGATGGATAAAACAGCGGTGGTGAAAGTTTCGACCAAAGTAAAACATCCCACTTATAAGAAATACGTGCAAAAGAGTAGTAAATATAAGGCACATGATGCCGAAAATCAGTGCTCTATCGGTGATCGGGTTCAGATAACGGAATGTCGGCCAATCAGTAAGGATAAATGCTGGCGGGTCAGTAAAGTAGTGGAAAAAACTGTCGGTTAACGGTGGATTTCTGCTTTCCAGCTGAAAGACTGGGAAAGGGAAGATGAAATGATTCAGGTTGAAACGGTTCTGGATGCAGCAGATAATTCCGGAGCCAGAAAAATACAGTGTATCAAGGTGCTTGGTGGTTCAAGGAAACGGTATGCCGGTATTGGTGATATTATCAAGATTGCTGTCAAAGAGGCGATGCCTAATTCAAAGGTTAAAAAAGGCGATGTTATGGAGGCGGTAGTAGTACGTACTGCCAAGGAGATACGCCGGTTGAATGGCAGTTATATAAAATTTGATTGCAACTCGGCGGTCCTGATTAATAGTCAGAATGAGCCTGTCGGTACCAGGATATTTGGTCCCGTGGCCCGGGAACTAAGAGCAAAACGTTTCATGAAAATTATTTCATTGGCCCCTGAGGTTTTATAAGGCCGCGTGAACTGGAGAATTTGACGATGGCGAAAGCACGGGTAAAAAAAGGCGACAAGGTTATGGTTATCGCCGGTAAAGATAAAGAGAAAACGGGCAAGATAAAGAGAGTAGACTTTGAAAAACAACGGGTGGTAGTGGAAAAGCTTAACATGATCAAACGCCACACTAAACCCGGGATGGGTACACAGGGTGGCATTCTGGAAAAAGAGGCCTCCATCCACCTGTCTAATGTCATGCCGGTCTGCGCTAAATGTGATAAACCGGTGCGTGTAGGGTGTAAGGTTTTAGCGGATCAATCAAAGGTTAGAGTTTGCAAACGTTGTGATGAGCTGCTGGACAAGTAGCTGTGAGGATGTGGAGTATTGATAGATGGGTATTTTGAAAGATAAATATATAAATGAGGTTGTTCCGGCCCTTACCAAACAGTTTAGCTATACTAACTGCATGCAGGTTCCCCGGTTGGAGAAAGTTGTAGTGAATATGGGCTTGGGTAGTGCGGTGCAGAATGTTAAAATACTTGATTCTGCTGCTGAGGAGTTGACTGCCATTACCGGTCAGAAGGTAGTGGTGACCAAGGCCCGTAAATCCATAGCATCTTTTAAACTGCGTGAGGGTATGCCGATTGGTTGCATGGTAACTTTGCGCCATGCCCGCATGTATGAATTTCTCGAACGACTCATCTCAGTAGTTTTACCCCGGATTCGGGATTTTAAGGGGATTTCAGGAAAGGCTTTTGATGGTCGGGGCAATTACACCCTGGGTCTTCGTGAGCAGATGATATTTCCTGAAATTGATCTTGAAAAAGTTGATGTAGTCAAAGGGATGAATGTGGTGGTGGTTAACACGGCCAAAACTGATGAAGAAGGAAAGGCCATGTTGTCGTTACTTGGCTTTCCTTTTCGTAAATAGTTTTCAATAATTTGGCGGGGCTTTATTAAGGAGTTTTAGATGGCAAGGAAGTCGATGATAGCCAAAGCACAGCGGTTGAATAAATTCAAGGTCAGGGAGTATAACCGCTGCCCTATATGTGGAAGACGACGGGGATATCTCCGCAAATTTGATATGTGTCGTATTTGTTTTCGCCAGTTGGCCTCAAGTGGGGACATCCCCGGGGTTATTAAATCAAGTTGGTAAAAGGAGCTTAGGGTTTTATGTCGCTTAATGATCTGATTGCCGATATGCTTACAAGAATACGTAATGCGCAGATGGCAGAACTTGAAAAAGTTGATATTGTCCTTTCAAAAATGAATCAGAGCATTGCTGATATTCTGAAAGAAGAGGGCTATGTCAAGAATTACAAGGTCATTAAAGATGGTGACAGCCGCGGAGCGCTGCGGTTGTACCTGAAGTATGATGATCAGGGTAAATCGGTTTTTTCAGGCTTGAAAAGGGAAAGCAGGCCCGGATTGCGTAAATATGTCGGAGCTGATGCAATTCCCGTTGTTCTAAATGGTCTTGGGATCACAATCCTGTCAACATCCAAAGGGGTTATCACCGGTGAGCAAGCCAAACGGCTGAACGTTGGCGGTGAATACCTTTGTTCAATCTGGTAAGGAGAAATTGCCATGTCCCGTACTGGGAAAAAACCGATACCTCTGGCTGAGGGTGTTGAAGCCCGGATTGAAGCTGGGATCGTTAAAGTCAAGGGCCCCAAGGGGGAATTGAGTCAGGCTGTTGTCGACCGGGTTTCCGTGGTGGTCGAGGATGGTAACCTCCTGGTGAAGCGACAGGGAGATGATCGTCGTTCCCGTGCATTTCACGGTTTAATGCGGTCGCTGGTTGCCAATATGGTTGCTGGGGTCAGCGATGGTTTCAGTAAATCCCTGGAAGTTAACGGGGTAGGTTATCGCGCCGATGTGAGTGATAAAACCCTTAATATGAGTCTGGGTTTTGCCCATCAGGTTAACTGCCCCATCCCCGAAGGGATTGCAATTCAAGTTGAAAAAAATAAAATCACTGTTCAGGGTATTGATAAACAATTGGTAGGCTCTATGGCTGCCAAGATCAGAAGCTATCGCCCGATCGAGCCCTATAAAGGGAAGGGTATCAAGTATGCTAATGAGCATGTTTTGCGTAAGGCCGGTAAGGCCGGGAAATAGATAGCATTGAGGAGCTAAGGTGAAAAGTATAAAAAGAAGAAGCCAGCTGCGGGCGAAGAAGAAACTGAAAATCAGGAGCCGATTATCAGGATCCAGCGAACGACCACGGCTTAGCGTTTATCGCACGGCCCGACACATTTACGTTCAGGCTATTGATGATCAGTGCGGGGTTACCCTGGCATGTGCCGGGAGTACGGATCGTGATTTCAATGAGAGCAATGGTGGCAATATTGAAGCTGCTAAGAAGGTGGGGGAAATACTTGCCTCCCGGTTGCTGGACAAAGGAGTAAAAGAAGCCGTTTTTGATCGGAATGCTTTTCTCTATCATGGAAGAATCAAGGCACTGGCAGATGCAGTTCGTGAGGCCGGACTGAAATTTTAACCTTAATGTATGCAAATTAAGTTATTATTAACCCCAGGGGATTATATCTGGGATTACAGGAGGTAGATTGTTGGACGCTGCTAAAGTCGGAGAAAAGGAACTGATTGATCGAGTGGTCAAAATAAATCGGGTTGCCAAGGTTGTCAAAGGTGGACGCCGCTTCAGTTTCAGTGCGCTGGTGGTGGTGGGTGATGGTAACGGCCGGGTTGGCTTTGGATTGGGTAAGGCAAATGAAGTTCCTGAAGCAGTTCGTAAAGGGGCGGAGAAAGCCAGAAAAAATATGGTGAAAGTTTCCCTTTTGGGTCCGACCATCCCCTTCCAGGTGACGGGTAATTACGGCGCCGGCAAAGTTTTATTGCGGCCGGCATCACCGGGGACTGGGGTTATTGCTGGTGGCGCGGTCCGGGCTGTGCTGGAATCTGCCGGAGTCAAGGACATTCTAACCAAGTGTCTCGGTTCTAACAATCCTCATAATGCCGTACGGGCAACAATTGCCGGCTTATTGCAACTGAAAAGTGCCAGCGAGGTTTCCCGTAATCGGAATAAGCCGGTTATGGTAGCATCCCTGGGTTAACCCGGGCAATGTTGTAGACATAGCGTTCAGCTGTCAGCAATCAGCTTTCGGCTTAGAAACATGAGTCATTATGTTAATCGGCTATAGCGGCCAGCTAACCGCTGAAAGCTAAAAGCTTATTAAAAACAGGGTAGAAACGAATGCTGAAAATAACATTAAAGAAAAGTATTGTCGGGCGGTTGAAGAAACATATTGCCACAGTTCAGGCCCTGGGTTTGCATCGCGTCAGCCAATCAGTGGTTCATCGTGATACACCTCAGATTCAGGGGATGGTTTCAAGGGTAGCTTACATGGTGGATGTTGAGCAGCTGCCTGACGATGAATAGCACGGGTATAGGGATAAACCTGCCGGTAGATTCAGCTGATGGTGTTTTCTTGAGGACCAAGGTAAGTGGCTAGCAGTTAGACCTTAGCTTTTAGCTTTGAAAAACCAGGACTTTAGGTCAAACAGGACAGCATTTAACCGGGAATAGCTTGTAATACTAATCATCCTGTAATCGTTAAACTAACAGCTAATTGCTAAAAGCTAATCGCTCGAATTAAGTGAGGATAAAATGGTTGATTTAGCGAATTTGGAGAAAAATTCCGGGATTCGGAAAGAACGACGACGCATAGGTCGGGGAGTCGGTTCCGGTTACCATAAAACTGCTGGTCGAGGGCATAAAGGTCAGAAATCACGTTCAGGCGGAGCTATCCCGGTGTGGTTTGAGGGTGGACAGATGCCCTTACAGCGCCGTGTGCCTAAACGGGGTTTTAAGAATGTTTTCCGTACAGAGTATGAGGTGGTCAATGTTCATCAACTGAATCTGTTTACCGAAGGGGAAACGGTTGATGTCGAAGCATTGCGGGCCAACGGTCTCATGCGCGGCAAAAATGCCCAGGTAAAGATTTTGGGCAATGGTTTGCTGTCAAAAAAAATAACGGTCAAAGCCCATAAGTTCAGTACTACTGCCCGGGAGAAGATAGTCCAGGCCGGCGGCCAGGCGGAGGAGATAGATCTTGCTTAAAGGCATTGAGAATATTGGCAGTATTCCCGAACTGCAGCGGAAAGTCGGTTGGACATTATTCCTGTTGTTCATTTATCGTATAGGGATTCATGTGCCGACGCCTGGTATCGACGGTCAGGCCCTGGCGGCCTTTTTTAGCGAAGCCAAGGGAACCCTGCTGGGGATGTTCGATATGTTTTCTGGTGGCGGCCTAAGCCGATTGTCGGTCTTTTCCCTGGGAATTATGCCCTACATCAGTGCATCCATTATCCTGGAACTGCTGACCATGGTTGTCCCAAAGCTGGAACGGCTGAAAAAAGAGGGTGATGCCGGACATCGTAAAATTGTTTCCTATACCCGTTATGGTACTATCTTGTTGAGTGTGGTTCAGAGTTTTGGCATTGCTGTCGGACTGGAAAGCATGCAGGGGCCGGCCGGTGAAATGGTGGTTATGTATCCTGGTTGGGGCTTCCGCCTGCTGACGGTCATTACCCTGACCAGTGGTACCGCCTTCATCATGTGGATTGGTGAGCAGATTACCGAGCGGGGGATTGGCAATGGAATATCATTAATTATTTTTGCCGGGATCGTAGCACGGATGCCGGCGGCCATTATCAATTCCATCAGGTTAATCAAAACCGGTGAAATGAGCCTTTTTATCATGCTGGCTATGCTGGTGATGATGGCGGCAGTAGTGGCCATCATAGTCTTTGTTGAGACCGGCCAACGACGGATTCCCATACAATATGCCAAAAGAGTTGTGGGAAGGAAGATGTATGGTGGGCAGAGTACTCATCTGCCGATTAAGGTTAATACAGCAGGAGTTATTCCACCTATTTTCGCTTCTTCAATTATTATGTTCCCGGCGACTATTGCCAGTTTTATTGATCTGCCGATCATGAAAAAGATATCGGCGCTTTTTGTTCCTTCAAGCATAACGTATAATGTTTTTTATGTTGCGCTCATTTTTGTCTTTTGTTACTTCTACACCGCTGTAACCTTCAAGCCTGATGATGTGGCGGATAACCTGAAGAAATACGGTGGCTATGTCCCCGGTATCAGGCCAGGCAAAAAAACGGCTGAATACATTGATCGCGTGTTGACCCGGTTGACTTTTTGGGGAGCGGTCTACGTCAGTATCGTTTGCGTTTTGCCGATGCTTTTTATCGGCAAGTTTAATGTCCCCTTTTATTTTGGTGGGACCGCGTTGCTGATTGTGGTTGGAGTGGGGATTGACACGATTCAGCAGATACAATCGCATTTGATTGTGCGAAACTATGATGGATTAATGAAAAAGGGAGCCCGGGGCGGTCGGAACTAAAGCAGAGAAGGATGTTGCGGCAATTTCTCCGGTTGATGAATTACCTGTTTTTTTTGCCATAAGGAGGATGAGAATGAATTTGATATTGTTGGGACCACCAGGGGCCGGTAAAGGAACCCAGGCCAAAAAAATGGTAGACAAGCTGGGGATTCCCCAGATTTCCACCGGAGACATCCTTCGGGCTGCGGTTAAAGACGGTACCGCCATGGGCATTGAAGCCAAGAAATACATGGATGCCGGAGGGTTAGTTCCCGATGAAGTAGTTATCGGCATTATCCGTGATCGGATTAAAGAAGGTGATTGTGCCAAGGGATATATCCTTGATGGTTTCCCCCGGACGGTAGCCCAGGCGGAAGCGCTGGATGAAATGCTGAAAGGCATGAATCAGGATATTGATCATGTGATCAGCATAGAAGTTCCGGATAGTGCTTTGCTTGAGAGGTTGACCGGGCGTCGCATGTGTTCCTGTGGTGCCAGTTATCATATTTTGTTCAATAAGCCGAAGCAGGAAGGGATTTGTGATCTTTGCGGCGGCAAGCTTTATCACCGGGATGATGACAAGGAAGAGGCCATTACCGAACGTTTGGTTAACTACCATCGCCAGACTGCACCACTCATTGAGTTCTACAGTGCTAAAGGTAAAGTCCGTCCCATTCCCGGTACCGGCAGTGTTGATGATATCTTTGCTTCGATAATGAATGCTGTGAAGTAATGATAACCTTACGTTCAAAGCGCGAAGTAGAAAAGATCAGGGCGGCAAATCAGATTGTTGCAGAAGTACTGAAACATCTTCAGGAAGTAGTAAAACCAGGAATCTCTACCTTTGAGCTTGATCAGATTGCTGAGAAGCTGATCAAAAAACGTGGTGGGGTTCCCGCTTTTAAAGGTTATGCCGGATTTCCGGCAAGTTTATGCGCCTCGGTTAATGAAGTTATTGTCCATGGTATCCCCGGTAAAGATATCATTTTAGTTGAAGGCGATATTATCAGTTTGGATGTCGGGGCCAAGCTTGACGGCTATTTTGGTGATGCGGCGTTGACGGTCCCGGTAGGTAAAGTAAGCTCTGAGACCAAACGCCTGATGCAGGTTACCAGAGAATCACTTGAAGAAGGGATTCGGACTGCCTGGCCCGATGAGCATTTGTTTACGCTCTCAAATAAAATTCAGCGATTTGTGGAGTCACGCGGATACGCGGTTGTTCGTGACTTCGTTGGCCATGGCATTGGTGCCCAGCTTCATGAGGAACCACAGGTGCCCAATTATGGCGTAGCCGGGACCGGTATGCGGTTGAAAGCCGGTATGGTTATCGCGATAGAGCCAATGGTGAATATGGGAACCTATGAAGTGCAGGTTCTGGCTGATGGTTGGACTGCGGTAACCAGAGATCGGAAGTTGTCAGCCCATTTTGAACATACTATTGCAATTACGGATAACGGTCCGGATATCTTGAGTTTATAAAGGTCATCCCTTAAAAGCCAACCGCTCAATTTAACCTAAACTGAGCGATTAGCCTTTAGCGGTTAGCTATTAGTTTAATGATTACAGGATGTTTTGCTATTACAAACGTAAACATTCGACTACATTTTCAGAAAAGATAAAAATACTCTCACAGAGGCACAAAGTCACAGAGAACCCGAGTCATTTGCCCTCTGTGACTCCGTGTCTCTGTGAGAAATAATAAAAATTTGTCAATCTATAGACAAAGTC
>JAYEKE010000121.1 GCA_034660915.1 Pseudomonadota bacterium | reverse complement strand
GTGGAACGTTTTATTGCCTGGTACCGGGAATATTATCAAAAGTAAAAAAAGTGCGGATGTTGCTTTTATGTGACGTAACATGTTGATTTTTAAAGGCTAAAGGCTAAAGGCTAAAGGCTAAAGGCTAAAGGCTAAAGGCTAAAGGCTAAAGGCTAAAGGCTAAAGGCTAAAGGCTAAAGGCTAAAGGCTAAAGGCTAAAGGTATATAAAAATTTACAGCTAGGAGATAGTACATGACCGATCATAATGAACCGCAAGTTTCCATCTGTCCCGCCGGCGAGGCATTTCCCCTGCCGAAGGATGATGAATATGCAGCCGAGTTTCATCGTTTACAGGCCTTGGTGGATGAACACCGCCGGCAGGGTGATGAAATCGTCGTGGTTATGGGAGTTGGTTTTGTCGGCGCGGTGATGGCCGGTGTGGTGGCGGATTCGGTTGACAAAAAAACCGGCGAGCCCAAGAAATTTGTCATCGGCATGCAGCGGCCGTCCACCCGCTCTTTCTGGAAAATTTCCTATTTGAACCAGGGGGTGGCGCCGGTGGAAGCCGAGGATCCGGAAGTGGCGCCGCTGATTAAACGCTGCGTCCGCGAAAAAAAGACCCTGACCGCCACCTTTACCTACGATGCCCTGACCCTGGCCGACGTGGTGGTGGTGGATGTCCAGTGTGATTACCTGAAAGAATGTCTCGGGGATGTGCGTCAGGGCCGGGCTGATATTGCCGCCCTGGAAGCCAGTCTCAAAATTATCGGCGAAAAGATAAATCCTGAGTGCCTGGTGCTCATTGAAACCACGGTGCCCCCGGGAACCACCGAATACGTTGCCTATCCGATTATCAAGCGGGCTTTTGCCGCTCGGGGCCTGGAGGAAGAACCGTTATTGTCCCATTCTTATGAGCGGGTGATGCCCGGGCGCAATTATGTGGCTTCGATCCGCGACTTCTGGCGGGTCTGCAGCGGCATCAATGATATTGCCCGCCGGAAAGTGGAAAAGTTTCTCTCGGAAGTCCTCAATGTGGAAGAATATCCGCTCACCGTCCTTGATCGGCCGGTGGAAAGCGAAACCTGCAAGATTGTGGAAAATTCCTACCGGGCAACGATCCTTGCTTTCCTCCATGAATGGAGCACTTTTGCCGAGCGTAACGGGGTTGATCTGGCGAAAGTCATTGAGGCGATCAAGGTGCGTCCCACCCATTCCAACATGATTTTTCCGGGCCCGGGAATTGGCGGCTACTGCCTGCCCAAGGACGGCGGCCTCGGGGTCTGGTCCTACCATACCCTGATGGGTTTCGAAGATGATATTTTTAAAATTACCCCGGAAGCCATCAATATCAACGATACCCGGGGCCTGCGAGCCGCCCAGCTGACCCGCGACGCCCTGCGCAACATGGGCAGAATCGTCGCCGCTTCTAAAATTATCGTCCTCGGGGTTTCCTACCGGGAAGATGTAGGTGATACCCGTTACAGCGGTTCGGAAATTCTGGTGCGCAAGTTGACGGAAATGGGCGCCGATGTTTCGGTGCACGATCCTTATGTCAAACACTGGTGGGAGTTGGAAAAACAGGAAACCTACCCGGCTCCGGGACTCTCCATGAGCCGTTTTTTCCGCAACCAGGACCGGCTGGAAGATCTGCAGGTGGAAAAAGAACTGGCAGCGGCGCTCAAGGGGGTGGACGCGGTGGTCTTTGCCGTCCGCCATCAGGATTATCTGCAGTTGACACCGGATGCGGTGGTTGAAATGGCCGGCCGGCCGGTGGTGGTGATTGACTGCTTCACCATGCTTGACGATCAGCAGATCAAGCGCTACTTCGAGCTGGGTTGTGAGGTCAAAGGCCTGGGTCGCGGTCACGTGAAGCGAATCAAAGATGAGGTGCGGGGGTGATTTGAAAAATGGGGAGTGTCCCTCTTTTTGTTTATGTTTATGGGCCTCAGCAGCTGCAGAATGAGCTGATGGTGGAGCTGCTGGCAAGTAAAACTTCCCTTGTTTGTCGGGTGGGTGACAGCGAGCATCACCTGCCGCCCGCAAACGATCATCAGGAGCCGCTGATTGTTCTGTGGGATTGTTCCGGTCTTTCCCATGAGGAACTTCTCAGCCGGATGGAAAGCTACACTTCTCAGGACAATCCTCATTGCCGCCTGGTTTTTTTTAATGTCGCGGTTGGTCTGGATGTTCAGCGGGACGCGCTGACTTGCGGTATCTGGGGGGTATTCCATGAACACTGTCCCCTGGAACAACTGGTCCAGGGAGTGGAGGCGATTGCCGATGGGCAGATGTGGATTTCCCGCTGGGCCATGAGCTCCTGTCTGCAGGAATTTCGGCAAACAAGCAGTAGTAGCCCCGGTACGTCCTTGAGAAATCTGCTGAGCAGCAGGGAACAGGAGGTTCTGCAACTGATTGCTGACGGTGAAAGCAACGAAAATATTGCCGAGCGCCTCTTTATCAGCGGTCATACGGTCAAAAGCCATCTCTACCGGATATATAAGAAGATCGAAGTTCCCAACCGGCTGCAGGCGGCACTCTGGGCGGTAAAAAATTTATAAAAATCATACTTTCGACTGATTGACATCCTTCCCTTTCTAAGCTATCTTCAAGACCATATTCTGATGAAGTTTCGCGCAAAATAGTTAAAACTTTATTAGCCACGGACCCACACAGACAAACACAGACTTGCAATGATTTTTTGTTCGTGGTCCGTCCTTGACCATGTGGGTCTGCGGCTGAAATCATATTTGGTTCCGGTTTATCCAGGTTAGGGTAGAAGGAGATTTATCATTATGGCTGATCGTCGTCATCTCCAACGTTTTGATCTTGATATCCCAGTGCTTCTTACCGCGGTTCCAAACGGCTGTGAATGTTCTGATAAGTTGCTGGTAACCCGGGATATTTCCGCGGCCGGCGCTTTTTTTGATACCACGCGGCCCCTGGCCCAGGGCTGTGAGCTGAGCTTCGAGTTGCAGCTTCCCGGTCGGAATCGTCCCGGCGGTCGAGTTCAGCTCAAGGGTACCGTGGTGCGGTGTACGCCGGCTGGCATGGCGGTGAGTTTTGACGATGATTACCGTTT
>JAYEKE010000120.1 GCA_034660915.1 Pseudomonadota bacterium | reverse complement strand
GAAGTATTCCTTTCAAAGGCCAGTTTGGGTCCCCAACCTGAAGCCCGCAGTTATCCCAATCCTCACTGTATGCAAGCGGGATACGCGCTTCAACAAAACTGATAAAGTCCCTCTGGCTGATCATGTATCCACCATGAAAACTAAAAAAAGTGCACCCTCTTTACGGGTGCACTTTTTACTTAGACCATTTCCTCCTGCCTGGAGGAGAAATCGCCTCCTGCAGTACGAGAAATATATTTCATTAATGTCAATTTCTGCTCCAAAAAAATCCGATGGGCCCACCTGGGATCGAACCAGGGACCTACCGGTTATGAGCCGGTGGCTCTGCCAGCTGAGCTATGGGCCCGAAGGTGAAACTCGGAAAATAAACTCATTTTTTTTGTTTGTCAAGAAAAAAGTCAATCTTTTAAAATTTCGATACAAAGAATTACAGGCAGGCAAGCTGATTCTTGACTTCCCCAGTCATCATAAGTATGATGGCATCAGTTAAGGCAACCATATGAAAGAACACCCTATCAATGAGCAAAATAAAACCGGCAGAATCAGACTTGAAACAATACCTTCAGGCCAGCTATTTTATTGATTGCGATCATTCCCTGATTCAGAAAACCGCCCGGCAGCTGACCGGCTCCCTGGCTGAAGCAAAAATAATGGCCAAAACCCTCTTTCTCTTTGTCCGTGATGAAGTCCGCTATAACCCTTACAGCTTTTCCACCAGCAGAGAAGACTACCAGGCCCACTCTATCCTCTCCCGGGGCAAAGGATACTGCATCCAGAAAGCAGTCCTGCTGGCCGCCCTCTGCCGGGCCGTCAGCATCCCCTCACGCCTGCGGCTGGCAAATATCAGAAACTACCAGGTACCGGCCAAGCTGGCTGAGATGATGAAAACCAATATTTTCTATTGCCACGGTTACAATGAAATCCAGCTCGACGGTCGCTGGCTGAAAGCCACCCCAACCTTTGATTGCTTCATGTGTGAGCGACTGGGGATTAATCCCGTAAATTTCGATGGTACCAAAGATGCTGTTTTTGCTGCCCGCACTCTGGATGGGCAACCGCATATTGAATACCTGAAACAATGGGGACCATTTTCAGACCTGCCCTTCGCAGAAATTATGGCCACTTTCAATGACAACTATGGCAAAAATATGGTCCAGCAATGGATTAATGCCGGAGAACAACATTATGACTGACAAAAAGCTTACGCGCCGAGCCAGTGAAGCCGTTGACCGGGAACCTTTTGCCCGCAAGCTGGGAATACGCCTGATTGACTGCGCTCCCGGATGCGCCCTGGTGGAAATGACACCCACTGAAGAGCTGGGCAACCTGTTTCAAATGGTCCATGGCGGCGCTATTTTTTCACTCATTGACGAAGCCTTCCAGGTGGCCTGCAATAGCCACGGAACCCTGGCAGTGGCTCTGGGCTTAAGCATTTCCTATCTTAAAGCCCCAGCCATGGGGATATCACTACAGGCTGAAGCCCGGGAAGTCTCCCGCAATCCACGTATTGCCACCTACGAAACCACCGTCAAAGATGAAAGCGGCAACCTGATTGCCACCGCCTCGGCAACCGCCTACCGTAAAAAGGAGAATAATCTCTTCCATGAATCCTGAAACCATTCAACAGTCCATCCGTACAGCCCTGGGGCATGAACCGGCTGACCTGATCATCACCAATGGTACACTGGTCAATGTGTTTACGGCGGAACTGATCCCGGGGAGCGACGTGGCGATCAAAGGTGAACGAATTGCCGCGGTTGGCAATATCAAGAAGGGGACTTATGGCCCGACAACCACGATCATCGACGCCAAGGGCGCTTTCCTGCTGCCGGGATTTGTGGAAACCCATACCCATATTGCCAATGTTTTCCGTCTTCACGATTTTGTCCGTCTGGCACTGCCCCGGGGAACCACCACCGTGGTCACTGAAGCTACCGAGTTCGGCAGCAGTCTGGGGACAGCGGGCGTCAAGTGCTTTCTCGAAGAAACCCGGCGGCAGCCGATGAATATCCTGGTTACCGCGCCCTGTTTTTCACCGCCTTACCCGGAGATGGAAACAACCCATCCTTTTTCTATCGACGAATATGCCGAGCTGATTGCAAATCCACGGATAGTCGGCATCGGCGAGGCCTACTGGCCACGAATTATCAACCCCGATGAAAAAACCCTGGAGCTCTTGGCCCTGGCCTGGAAACATAACTTACCCCTTCAGGGGCATGCCGCCGGCGCCCGCCGGGAAAAACTGAATGCTTTTATAGCTGCCGGAATTTCCTCCGACCATGAACCCATCACCGCTGAAGAAGCCTTGGAACGTCTGCGGCTTGGACTGTATGTGATGATCCGCGAGGGAAGTATCCGCCAGGACCTGGCCGGAGTAGCTCCGATCAAGGATATGATCAGTGATTTCCGCCAGCTGTCCATCGCCACCGATGGGGTCACCACTTCCAGACTTTTGCATCAAGGACACCTGGATGTCCTGGCCCGCAAAGCCGTGGGCCTCGGCTTTGAACCGCTGACCGTCGTCCAGATGCTGACTATCAACGCGGCCGCCGCTTTCGGCTTTCGTGACCTGGGGGCCATCGCCCCTCACTTTCGCGCCGACCTGCAGATTGTTTCAAACCTGAATGATTTTTCCCCACACACGGTCATCGCCGGCGGCCAGATAGTAGCCGAAGATGGACAATTACTGACCCCCACATCCTCCCCCTACCTATACCCGGAAGCGGCCTATCAATCGGTGCCGTTATCTCCCCTGACCGCAGAGGATTTCAGCTACCCCGCCCAGGGAAACGAAGTCAAGATACGGGCTATTCGACCGGACCACCACAGCATGGTCACCCATGAAGAAATCATCAAACTGCCGGTTGCAAATGGCAATATCAGCGCTATCCCTGAAGAAAGCATCCTCAAGTATGTCATTATCAATCGTTATGGCAAGCAGCGGTTAAGTCGCGGTTTTCTGGCCGGCACCGGCATCTGCCGCGGAGCTGTTGCCTCCACCCTCAACTGGGAAGCTTACCAGCCCACGGTCTTTGGTGCCAGCGAGGCGGAAATGTCCCTGGC
>JAYEKE010000119.1 GCA_034660915.1 Pseudomonadota bacterium | reverse complement strand
GGTTTCAGGGAAAGCGCCTTGCGGATTAACTTCTCGGCATCATCAAGCTGAACCCCCAGCTCAACGTAAGTATAACCAATATAATTGAGAACCGTCGCATCTTCAGGATTTTCTTTTAAAAGCTCCTGCATGACGGCAACACTCTGCTGCTCATCACCCAGTGAATGGTACAAAACTCCCAAGGCAAATTTAAGCTGATAATCTTGAGGAAATTTAGCCAATGCCTCCTTAAGCACTGATGCTGCCCGTACTCCATCACCTGATTTTTCATATAAGGATGACAACATCCGGTAAAGACTGGTCTTGTCAGCATAAACTTTGATCAGGGATTCGATAATCTCAATTCCCTGCTGATACAAACCCCGCTTTTCCAGTAGATAAGCTGCATGGATCCGCGCATCATAATAAAATTCACTCTGTGGATCAATAAGGGAAAAAAGCTCCAGGGCTTTGTCCCGCATCCCTTGAGCCTCCAGGCTTGAAGCAAGATAAAAAGTAATCCGCTCCTGGTCAGGATGTCGCTCGTGTAAAGGTTGCAGGATATCTATGGCTTCAGTATAATTTCCCAGCTGGAAATGAATCAATGCCAGTTTTACATCAATGCTCAGCGGGGCCTTCCCACTCTTTTTTAATCTGGAAAAAATTTTCAAGGCTGAATCAGTCTTCCCGATGGCAATATAAAGCTGGCCTAATCGCTCCATAGTTTTGAGATCATCAGGTTTTTTCTTCAATAAACGCCGATAGGTAACAATGGCATCTTCTTTCCGGTCAGTAAATTCATAAATAAGGCCCAACTCAAAGCGGGCATCTGAAAAATCGGGGTCTTTTTTCAGCACCTCCTGATAAAACTGTTCTGCCTTCTGATACAATTTAATTTCAGCGTATATTTTCCCCAGATAATAAAGCGGCACCACCTCATCCGGTTCTTTCTCCCGCAGGCGGTTCAAAATCTCAATTGCCTTTTCGTATTTCAACTGGTTGGCATAAAGAGACGCAAGAAAGAGGATAGCATCAGAATCATCAGGATTGCCGGCAATGATTGCTTCATACTGTTTAATGGCTAGTTCAATTTTATTAGTTGCCGAATATATACCCCCAAGAACCTGCCGGGCATCGGTATCATCAGGATCAATAAGCAGGGCATCCTCACATAAACGGCGCGCCTCCTCGACTTTGCCGGCTTTAAGCAGCAGTGAAGCCAATTCAACTTTCAAGAAGGCAGATTCCGGATCAGCATCCACCGCCTTCTGCAAATACTCCATGGATGCCTGGAGCTTATTTTGCTGACGTAACAATGAATAAATAGAAAAATAATAATAGGCTGCACCCAGGTGACGGGAAGAAACCGGCATGGCTTTTTTAGAGAAAGTCATAGTTACAGCCTGCTGTTCTTGCACCACTTTTGGCGCACAGGCACCATATAATATAAAAACAACCAGCAAAGCCGGGATGGCCGCGCTTTTCTTCATGGTTTATTGCCTTTTTTAAGTACCGAAAACTCAGCCAGTTCAACGTGGTAGCTCGAAGCCGAGGGAGGAAAAGCATAAAAAGCCAGCATAAAAGGCAATTCTCCGCCATTTGCCGGCACCATGGCTGCTGGGTTTTCCAACTTTCCAACCATCTTTCCATCGAGATTCTGCAATTCATCGGCGGAAAAGGTAACACCTCCTGAGGTGACCCTTTCTGCCAGGACCTTTCCCTGCCGATCAACGATAACACCTTTAATTCTCAGCTTCCCTACAACTTTTGGCGAAGTATTATAAAGTTTACCCCGGATGGCAATAACCCGCTTATCAGAAGAAAATATGTAGTTACGGCTTTCAAGACCAATAATCGAAAGATGTTTTTCCATATCAATGGAAAACTTCTGCCAGACAAGCATCCCACCCCAGACAGCCAAGCTCAAAACCACAAAAATCAGGCCAAGGAATAAAAATGTACGCCGGCTGTCCAAACGTACTTTCGCTGATTTTTCAGCCGCTGGAACACCCTCTTCAGTTTCAGTCCGGGAACCACCATCATCAGGCGCCGGCATCGTATTCTCTGACGTTTCAGCTGCGGCGGAAAAGTTTTCCGCGGGAGACAATCCTTCATCATCCATAACCGTCTCTCTGTTTTCTCCGAGGTCAGGCTTTTCCGGCTCCGGAGCAGTGGTCTTTTCATCATCATCATCAATATCCCAGGACAAATCATCTTCATCAGCAAAATCATCGGATAATTCAAAAACCACATCATCATCAACCTTCTCGTCAGTTTTTTCACCACCAGGCTGATTACTTTCACCTGTTTCCCCATTACTTTCCTCAGCCCCGGCATCAAGACCAGCCAGATCATCACCTAAGACGTCCTGCTGTTCCTCAGCCAGAACTTCGCCTGGTTCAAGCATCTCTGGCTCAACTTGATCATCTTTTGCTCCAGTCTCAGCGGCAATATCAGCTTCAATCTCAACCGCAGGGGTTTCAGGAACTTCAAAGGAAGAAGCTGACTTTTCCGCTGCTACTTCATCAATCACTGAAGTTTCCGACTGCTCAAATTCCACCTCCGGGGGGACAGGTTCAGGCAGAGAAAATACCGCCTGGCAGTGGGAACATTTCACTTTCACCGAAGAAGCATCAGCTGGCAACATTTCATCAGCCAACTGAAAAACTGTCTGACAGCGTGGGCAGGTAATTAGCATAATGACACATCCTCTTTCTATACTGGAAGGCTTGTGGAAGCATACCTAAAATAGTTAAACAATTGCAAGATTTTTCTCCATTGATTCAGGCCCGAACATCAATCAGCCCTGGAAGTTCATCAAGAAAGTTCTCCTGCCAAAATGCCAGCAACCGGGACGCGGAAACTTCTTCCACCATGATGGAAACTTTTCTTGAAAGTAAACCGGACAATCGTTGCTGAACTTCGGGAACCTGTACCTGCAATAAATCGTGTTGAATCTTGCCTCCCACCTGGATGGAAACCACCGTCTGTTTGCTCATCATTACAACCCGGGTTCCTATGCGGCCAAAATCAGGAAAATCAAGATAAAAACTCAGGGTCAGCAGTGGATCCATTTCATCCGCCT
>JAYEKE010000118.1:10795-12807 GCA_034660915.1 Pseudomonadota bacterium | reverse complement strand
CACTGGGATTGCCAATCGGGGCTTTCTGGGCGGTACTTTTTGGTTGCTTGTGCGGTATTATGATTGGTTTGGTAACCGAATATTATACGTCTGCCGCACCCATTAGAAAAATTGCCGAAGCCAGTCTAACCGGTCCGGGTACCAATATCATTACCGGCCTGGCTGTAGGTTTGGAAAGTTGTGCCATCCCTGTTCTGCTCATATGTGCCGCCATTTTTGGTGGTTATAAATTGATTGGCCTCTATGGCATCGGGATTGCTGCTGTCGGCATGCTGTCAACGGTTGGTGTAACTATGTCCGTTGATGCCTATGGTCCCATAGCTGATAATGCCGGTGGAATTTCTGAAATGGCCGGGCTGGGTGAAGAAACCCGGAAAATCACTGATGGACTGGATGCTTTGGGTAATACTACCGCGGCGATTGGTAAGGGATTTGCCATTGGTTCTGCCGCCCTGACTGCCTTGGCTCTTTTTGCCGCCTACAGTTCAGCGGTTGGGCTTGAAGTCATCAACCTGACCAACCCCATGGTGGTTATTGGTTTGTTTATTGGTGGGATCGTTCCCTTCCTCGTTGGTGCCATGACCATGTCTTCCGTGGGTAAGGCGGCCTTTGCGATGGTTGAAGAAGTCAGGCGGCAGTTCCGTGAAATTCCTGGAATTATGGAAGGAACCGGCAAACCGGAATATAGTAAATGCGTTGATATCAGTACGGCAGCTTCCTTGAAAGAGATGATTATCCCGGGATTGACGGCGGTTATTACCCCGCTTTTGGTGGGATTCCTGCTCGGCGCAGAGGCTTTGGGCGGCATGTTGGCCGGCGCGACCCTGACCGGCGTTTTCATGGCTCTTTTTATGTCTAATGCCGGCGGTGCCTGGGATAACGCCAAAAAACACATTGAGTCCGGTAACTTTGGCGGTAAAGGTTCCGATGCTCATAAAGCGGCGGTTACCGGGGATACGGTTGGTGATCCTTTCAAGGATACCTCTGGTCCTTCAATGAACATCCTGATCAAACTGATGTCCATTGTCTCTCTGGTTATAGCTCCTTTGTTGGTTGTTATGTAATTTGTTATACTGATGGGTGAAAGTAAGGGGCCGGCTTTTTATGCCGGCCCTTTTTTTTCAACCTTGACAGATAGCGGATCGGTGCGTTACATATTCCATGCAATGGTTGGCTTCAGGATAATCGCTTGTTCCTGGAGAGCAGTGTTATTTAAATTATTTTCAGATTTTTCAAGGTGAAAAAATGTCAGGTCATAACAAGTGGAGTTCCATTAAACATCGTAAAGGGGCGGTAGATGCCAAACGCGGAAAGATATTTACCAAGCTGATCAAAGAGATTACGGTAGCGGCTCGCCAGGGTGGGGGTGATCTCGACGCCAATCCCCGGCTACGCACGGCTATTGCGGCAGCCAAAGCTGTTAATATGCCCAAAGATAACATTGAGCGTTCTATCAAACGGGGTACGGGAGAGCTTGAAGGTGTTTCCTATGAAGAACTGTTTTATGAAGGTTATGGGCCGGGAGGGGTAGCGGTGATGGTCGATATCCTGACTGATAACCGCAATCGTACAGCGGCTGACATCAGGCATATTTTCAACAAAGGCAACGGAAATCTTGGAGAAAACGGCTGTGTTGCCTGGATGTTTGATACTAAAGGTCTGATTGTTTTTGAAAAAGAGAATATCGGTGAAGAGGAGCTTTTTAATCTGGCCCTGGAAGCTGGTGCTGATGATGTGGAAGAAATTGCGGAGGATGGTATCTTTGAAGTAATTACTACTCCGGAAAGCTTTGAAGCGGTGAAACAGGCTTTTGATGAAAAAGGATGGTCATATGCGTCGGCGGAGGTTACAAAAATTCCTCAAAACACCATCAAGCTTGAAGGGAAAGCTGCGGAACAGATGTTGCGGTTGATGGAAAAGCTGGAGGATTCTGATGATGTCCAGAATGTTTACGCCAATTTTGATATCGATATGGAATTAATTGAACAGCTGCAGGGATAAAGTCTTTTATC
>JAYEKE010000118.1:8648-10695 GCA_034660915.1 Pseudomonadota bacterium | reverse complement strand
AGTGATGGCAGTGATTTGCTGCATGTGCATCACTCCCAGGTTTCTCTTTCCTCAAAAAAAAATACCTCGCAGAAACTTTCCCGCCTCTACTATGCGACCATGGAAATAATGGATGATTATCATCCTGATTTGGTTGCGGTTGAAGGTATTTTTTATGGTCCTAATGTGAAAAGCATGATCGTTCTTGGGCAGGCCCGGGGTGCCGCCATGGTTGCAGTGGCTAATTGCGGTCGAGAAATTGCTGAATATCCCCCGACAGTGGTGAAACAGGCAGTGGTTGGTTATGGAAAAGCCACTAAGGAACAGGTACAGCGGATGGTTTCAGTTATCCTGAATCTGCAGCAGGTTGCCGGCGAACACGCTGCCGATGCTCTGGCAGTGGCCATATGCCATCATCACCACCAGCTGTTGCGAGGTTGGGAAGCAAAGGCAAAATCATCATGATTGCCCGAATATCCGGTGTGCTGATTGAAAAATCTCCTGAGCAGGTCATTATTGATGTCTCAGGCGTTGGTTATCGGCTGCTTATCCCCGGGGGAACATATAATCGGCTTCCTGAAGTGGAACAGCAGGTTGTTTTGTGGGTTACAACCCGTATTCGGGATGATCACTTACTACTTTATGGGTTTTTCAGCCGGGAAGAGCAGCGGATGTTTTTGCGTTTGCTGTCCGTTTCCGGTGTCGGTCCCAAACTGGCGCTTAATATTATTTCTCAGATTGAAATTGTCCAGCTTGAACAACTGCTGGTTAATCAGGATGTGGCGTTGTTGACAAAAATACCCGGTTTGGGAAAAAAATTATCCCAGCGTTTGGCCCTTGAACTTGGGGAAGAACTGAAGAAGGGCCAGTTTGGTTCCTGGACTCAGCAGGGAATATCTCCAACATCTGGAGCCCCGACAAAGAGAAATGAATTATTGTCTGCGATGGAAAGTCTTGGATATAAACCGGCGGACTGCTTAAGCATAGTTGATAAAGTCCTTAATGAAAGTCCTGAAGGACGAGTGGAAGATTTGTTGAAACAAATCCTCAAAGGTTTGTCTAATGGATGATAGACTGGTCGACCGACAGCCGCTGGCAACTGATTTGCCTGAAGAGATGTTCCTGCGACCAGGAAGGTTGGCAGAGTACGTTGGTCAGTCACGAATCAAGGATAATCTCAGTGTTTTTATTGCCGCAGCCTGTGAACGTTGTGAGCCTCTGGATCACGTTTTATTTTCCGGACCGCCGGGATTGGGGAAAACCACCCTGGCAAATATTGTTGCCCGGGAAATGGGGGTCCAGGTTCGTTCGACCTCAGGCCCGGCGATCGAACGTCCCGGTGATCTAGCGGCTATTCTGACCAATCTGAAGGATCGGGATGTTCTGTTTATTGATGAAATTCACCGTTTAAATCGTGCTGTCGAGGAAATCCTCTATCCAGCTCTGGAAGATTTTAAACTTGATATTATCATCGGTCAGGGACCAACCGCACGTTCCATTCGCCTGGATTTGCCGCCTTTTACCCTGATTGGGGCAACCACCCGGTCAGGATTGCTGAGTTCGCCATTGCGCGGTCGATTCGGGATTACTTTTCGCCTGGAATTTTATAACTTCGATGACCTGAGCCAGATTATAAAAAGATCAGCCGGTATCCTGAACCTTGATATCAACGATCAGGGGGCAGCAGAGATAGCCAGTTGTTCCCGGGGTACACCCCGGGTGGCTAATCGATTGCTGAAACGGATCAGGGATTTTGCCCAGATTCATGGGCAGATGATGATTACGCCGGAAGTATCTCGCCATGCTTTGGAACAGATGGAAATTGACACCTATGGGTTTGATCCCCTTGATCGTCAGTATATGCTGGCGATTATTCGCAAATTCAATGGCGGCCCAGTGGGAATCGAAACGCTGGCAGCTGTGCTTCAGGAAGAGTCAGATACCCTGGAAGATGTATGTGAACCCTATCTTCTGCAGCTTGGCTTTCTTGCCCGTACTCCCCGGGGACGGGTAGCAACACCAAAAGCCAGTGAATATTTTTCTTCGGTTTAACTGCCCTGTCTTTTTT
>JAYEKE010000118.1:0-8548 GCA_034660915.1 Pseudomonadota bacterium | reverse complement strand
TACGGCAATGATCGGGCGATGATGGTCAAGCGGAGTGGGGTATATGCTGATATAAGTTGGAATGAATGGGCTGAAAATGTTCGCCATATTGCTGCCGGTTTATTGTCTCGAGGTTTACAGCCGGGGGATAAGGTGGCCCTGCTATCAGAGAATCGCCCTGAATGGGCTTTTATCGATCTTGCTATTCTCAATACTGGGGCTGCAGATGTCCCTGTCTATCCCACCAATAGACCCGCCCAGGTTGCCTATATTATAAATAATTCTGAATCAGCGGTTATTTTTGTTTCCACTGAAGAGCAACTGCGCAAAGTCCTGGAAGTAAAACGATCCTGTTCCTGGTTGAAAACCATCGTCGTGATTGATCATGGTATTGATGATGCTTTACTGGCGGATGAGAGTGTTATTACCCTGTCGTTTCTGGAAGCGGAAGGGAAATCGTGGTTACAGCAGAACCCGGGTAAGCTGGGTGAACTGAAGGCTCAAATAAAACCTGATGATCTGGCAACCATTATCTATACTTCCGGGACCACTGGTGATCCTAAAGGTGTCATGCTTACGCATGAAAACTTTTACCGTAACTGTCAGGGTGCTGTCTCCATGAATGAGGTTACCCATGATGACATTGCCCTTTCACATCTTCCCTTGAGCCATGTTCTGGAAAGGATGGCTGGTTACTACTTGATGATTTATGCCGGAGCAACCATTGCCTATGCCGAAGCCATTGATATGGTGCCGTTGAATATGGAGGAGGTGGGTCCGACGATCATGGTCAGTGTTCCCCGGCTCTTTGAAAAGATATATGCTAAGATCTATGACGCTGCATTGCATAGCTCCGGGCTGAAAAAAAGCCTGATGTTCTGGGCCTTCGGGGTTGCGGACAAAATTGCTTCCTGTAAGGAAGAAAAAAAAGAACCTTCAGTTTTTCTGGGTTGGCAGTATGGCTTGGCCAAAAAATTGGTGTTCAGTAAGATGGGGGAAAAATTGGGTGGCCGTTTGCGGTTTTTTGTTTCCGGCGGGGCGCCCTTGCCTAAGAAGATAGCCGAGTTTTTTTACGCTACCGGTTATTTTATTCTGGAAGGATATGGTTTGACTGAAACCTCTCCGGTCCTGGCGGTGAATACGATAGAAGAGCTCAAGTTTGGTACCGTTGGTAAGCTGATCCCTGATGTACAGGTGAAAATTGCCGATGATGGTGAAATCCTGGCCAAAGGACCCAATATAAGCCCGGGCTATTATAAAAATCCTCAAGCAACCAGGGACGCTTTTGTGGACGGCTGGTTTTGTACTGGTGATATAGGCAACCTGGATGCCGAAGGATATCTGAGCATTACCGACCGGAAGAAAGATCTGATTGTCACTGCCGGCGGTAAGAATATTGCCCCGCAGCACTTGGAAAATTTATTGAAGCTGGATGCATATATCAGTGAAGTTATGCTCTATGGTGATAAACAGCGGTTTGTCTCGGCATTGCTGGTGCCGGATTATGAAAATCTTGAAGAGTATGCGCTGGGCCATGATGTCCTTTATACCGATATCAGGGGTTTGCTCGAAGATCCAGAGATTATCAGGCTTTTTGAACAGCGAATTAAAAAAGTACAAGAGGAAAATGAGATACCTAATTATGAACAGGTGAAAAAATTTATTCTTTTAGACAGTGATTTCACCATGGATAAGGAAGAGATAACTCCTACTTTGAAGTTGCGGCGAAAAATTGTGACCGCTAAATATCAGCAGCAACTGGATGCTTTATATGAATAGTAAAGTTCCCGCTGAGCCCCGAAAACGGGAAAAATATATGACCATTATTGATGCGGCCTTGGAAGTCTTTGCTGAATATGGTTACCATGATTGCCAGGTGGCCAAAATTGCCCGTCAGGCAGGGATTGCCGATGGAACCATCTACCTGTATTTTGCTAACAAGGAAGATGTGCTGGTTTCTGTTTTTCGCGAAAAAATGAGCGAGTATATCAACCAGTTGAAGGTTTTATTGCAGAACCATGATACGGCCGTTGATAAACTTTCAGCCCTGGTGCATTATCATTTCAGCTACATGGAAAAAAACCCTTCCATGGCCAATTTTCTCCAAATTCAACTTCGGCAGTCCGATACCTATATCCGTTCAGGAATCGCCGAACCACTGAAACACTATTATCAACTGATTGAAACGCTGGTTGAAGCAGGAAAGCAGCAGGGCAGTATTAATCCTCGGATTAATACGAAGGTAGCTCGTGAAGTAATTTTTGGCAGCATGGATGAAATTGTCAGTTGCTGGGTATTCAGCTCCCGGAAATATTCCCTCAGTAAAAATGCCGATGATGTCCTGGCAATTCTCAAAAGCGGATTGACAGTCCCTGAACCGTAGAAGATTATATTCAATCTTAGCTGAAATCAGCATGGAGATGAGTCGGGGTTTTTTTGTTAGAATAATGAATGAACAATCACCCATAAATTTCGTAAGGAGGGAATAGACATGAGTAATGGACTGGTTAATATCAGAGACCAGAAATTTATCCTTTTTGAACAGCTTAAGGTTGATAGCCTGTTTGCTGCCGGAAAGTATCAGGATTATACGGTTGAGGATGTCAATATGCTGATTGGTGAAGCGGAAAAAATGGCGGTAAATGAAATTCTGCCTACCTATAGCCTCGGTGATCAGCAGGGATGTACTTTTAAAGATGGGCAGGTTGCCGCGCCTCCCTGTTTTCATGAACCTTATAAAAAATACTGTGAGGCCGGTTGGAACGCCGCCCACAGGTCAGTGGAAGTTGGCGGTCAGGGAATGCCGTTGACCGTTTTTTCGGCCTGTGCCGAGTTGTTCAATGCCGCCAATTTTGCCTTTGTCATGTATCCGGGCCTGACCTGCGGCGCTGGTGGACTGATTGAAAAATACGGCACGGAAACCCAGCAGCGAAAATATATGGATAAAATGTATACTGGCCAATGGGGCGGAACCATGTGCCTGACCGAGGCTGGTGCCGGCAGTGATGTGGGAGCCCTGAAAACCCGAGCCAAACTGCTGTCGGACGGACGTTATCAAATTACTGGATCTAAATGTTTTATTTCCAGTGGTGATCATGATTTGGCCGAGAATAATATTCATGCGGTTCTGGCTCGGATTGAAGGAGATCCTCTGGGAACGGATGGCATATCATTGTTTATCGTGCCAAAAATAAAAGTTAATGAAGATGGCTCTCTGGGCGATTCCAATGATGTGCTTACCGGCAATATTGAGCATAAAATGGGGATTAAAGGATCAGCAACCTGTACCCTGAATTTTGGCGAGGAGGAAAATTGTATTGGCGAACTTCTTGGTGAAGAGCGCCAGGGGATGGCCATCATGTTCAACATGATGAATGAGGCCCGGTTGGAAGTGGGAATGCAGGGATTAGGACATGCCACGGCCGCCTATGAACATTCTCTTGATTATGCCCGTGAACGCGTCCAGAGCCGACCGATTTGGGAGTTCAGCAATCCTGCGGCCAAAGGGGTGCCGATCATTGAACATCCTGATATCCGGCGTTCGCTACTCTGGATGAAAGCCTATGTGGAGGGAATCCGGGCGATGAATTATTTTGTTGCTTATGCCATCGACCGGGCTGAAATTGCTGAAACCCCGGAGCAACAGGATTATTGGCATGGCTTTGCTGAGTTGATGACGCCGGTATGTAAAGCTTTCTCGTCTGATAAGGCCGTTGAAATCTGTTCATTGGCGATTGATGTCTATGGTGGCTATGGATATTGCAGTGAATATCCAGTGGAACAATACCTGCGAGACGCGAAAATTGCCTGTCTCTATGAAGGTACCAATGGGATTCAGGCCCTTGATCTGGTGGGCCGAAAACTGGCTCAGCGCCATGGTGAAAATGTCCGTAATCTGTTGCAGGAAATCGGAAAAACAGCAGCCCAGCTCCAGAAAAATGAAATCCTGCAAAAATATGCTGCTATTTTGGGGGAATCATTACAGGCTGTGGGCGATCTAACCAAAAATTTTGGTCTTTGGTCAGGAGGTTCTGGGTTGATTATTCCCATCCTCAATGCCCGTCCTTATTTGATGATTTTTGGTGATCTGATGGTGGGCTGGCAATTGCTGCAGGCTGCCGGAATCGCGGTGGAAAAATTACAAGTTATTTTTCAGGAGGCCGGAGCGGAAGATAAAGCAGCTCAACGGGCTCTGGCTCGTACTAATGAAGAAGCAGCTTTTTATGAAGGCAAGATAGCCGCAGCAAAATATTTTACCGTTGAGGTGTTAAGTATTCTTAAGAGCCGATGCCAAAGTGTTGAGATGCGGGAAAAGATCGCCGTGGAAATGCTGGATGCTTCATTTGGTATGTAAACGTAATAATAGAAGAAATAGGGGGGATAATTGCCATGTCATATGAAATTAAAAAAGCTGCGGTTTTAGGTGCCGGGGTTATGGGTGCCACTATCGCCGCCCACCTGACCAATGCCGGCATTGAGTGTTTGTTGCTTGATATTGTGCCATTTGAGCTGACCGAGGCAGACCAGCAGCAGGGATTGACCCGGGAAAATCCAAAATGGCGCAACAGCTTTGCGGCCCGGGGTCTGAAAGGAGCCCTGAAATCAAAGCCTGCCAGCTTCTATAGTAAAAAAAATGCGGAGATGATCACCATCGGTAATTTTGAAGATGATCTGGAAAAACTGTCTCAGGTTGACTGGGTGATAGAGGTCGTGGTTGAAAATCTGGAGATAAAGCAGGAGTTGTTCGCTAAAGTGGCAAAGGTGATCAGCAAAAAGTGTATTGTTTCCACCAATACCTCGGGGCTGCCCATTAGAGATATTTCTGCCAAGCTGACAAAATCCTTGAAAAAAAGATTTCTGGGGGTTCATTTTTTTAATCCTCCCCGTTATATGAAACTGGTGGAGATTATCCCCGGCGAGGAAACGGATGACGATGTTGTTGGTTTTATGACTTCTTTTTGTGAGGATGTCCTGGGGAAGGGAGCGGTGCTCTGCAAGGATGTGCCGAACTTTGTCGGCAACCGCATCGGGGTTTTCGATATTGCCAATGCTATTAACATTATGGTGGAAAAGAATTTATCAGTGCCGGAACTGGATGCGATTATCGGTAAGGCCCTCGGCCGGCCTGGCTCATCTATTTGTGGGACTATGGATCTGGTGGGCACTGACGTCGGGTTCCATGTCATGAATAATCTTTATGCGGCGGTTCCCGATGATGAAATGCGGGAGATGTTCGTGCCCCGCGAGTTCATGGTAAAAATGGTCGAAAATAAATGGCTGGGGAATAAAACCAGGCAGGGCTTTTATAAAAAAACCAAAGATGAAAAAGGTAAACGGCTGAAACTGGCGCTTGATTACCGGACGATGGAATATGTTTCTTTTGAAAAGCCCAGGTATGCATCACTACAGGCGGCAAAAAAGGAGCCGGGTGGCTTTGCTGCCAAGTTGCGGCGTCTGTTTCAGGGAAACGATGTGGCAGCTGAAGTGATTAGAGAATATCTCTGTCGTAATTTTATTTATGCGGCCAACCGAATTCCTGAAATCTGTGATACGGTGGTTGCCATCGATAATACCATGAAGTGGGGGTATAATCATAAGCTTGGACCTTTTGAGCTCTGGGATGTGCTGGGGGTGCAAGAGGTTGTCAAAGTGATGGCAGAGCTGAAACTGAAAGTGCCGAAAAAGATCAGTGAGATGCTCAAAGCCGGCCATACTTCTTTTTATCTGCGTCAGGATGATGGTCTCTACTATTATGATTTTGCCAGTCAGGATTATGTCAAGCTGGAGCAAAATCCGAAAATTATTTTATTGCCACCCCTTAAAGAGCGTAACCGGGTGGTAGCTTCCAATGCCGGCGCCAGCCTCATTGATATTGGTGACGGGGTGGCCTGCCTGGAATTTCATACTAAAATGAATGCCATTGACGGTGATGTCGGCACCATGATCTATGAGAGCTGCGATATTGTTGAAAAAGATTTCCTCGGGTTGGTGGTGGCCAATCATGGCACAAACTTTTCAGTCGGGGCTAATCTTTTTCAAGTTTTTGTTGCTATCCAGCAGGGCGATTGGGATATCCTGGATAAGATGATCCATGATTTTCAATATGCCAACATGCGGCTCAAATATGCTGCCAGGCCGGTGGTTATTGCCCCGGCTGGAATGGCGCTTGGAGGTGGCTGCGAAATTTCCCTGCATGGTGATCGCTGTCAGCCCTGCGGTGAAACCTACATGGGCCTGGTTGAGGTGGGAGTTGGGGTGATCCCTGCCGGCGGTGGCACCAAAGAGTTGATGGTTCGCTGTACTGAAGGGATTCCTGATGGAACTATAGCCAATGGTCTTAATATGCAGACACATTACCAGAAGGCGTTTGAGAATATCGGCATGGCCAAGGTGGCTACCAGTGCGGTGGAAGCGATGGAACTTGGCTATATCCGTAAAACGGATGCCATCAGCATGAATCGTGATCAGCAGATTTACGATGCCAAGAATGTTGCTCTGGGTCTGGCCCGCTTTTATCGGCAACCAAAACCTGTCATGATTCCGGTAATGGGAGAAAACTTCCGGGGGATGGTGGATTCTATCTTGTATAACATGAAGGCCGGTAACTATATTTCCGACTACGATGAGTATGTGGCTAAAAAACTGGCCGGGGTGCTTTCCGGTGGTGACTGTGCCGAGGGCACCTTTGTTTCCGAGGATCTGATCCTTGATCTTGAGCGGGAAGCTTTCTTAAGTCTATGTGGGGAGACAAAAACCCAGGATCGGATGATGTACATGTTGAAAAACGGTAAACCATTACGGAATTAATCATAACTATTTCAGCCGGTCGGGAAAATAAATCCTGGCAGCTGTATTGAGATGGAGAAATGGAGGATTATTATGCAGGAAGCAGTTATTGTTGCCTCGGTAAGAAGCCCGGGTGGACGCTATAAAAAGGGGGGGCTGGCCCAGACCAGGGGCGATGAAATCGGCATCCAGGTAGTTAAAGGTCTTTTGGCCCGGGTTCCAAAGCTTAAACCGGAAGATGTTGATGATTTGATCTGCGGTTGTGCCTTCCCGGAAGCGGAACAGGGGATGAATATCGGCAGGGTGATCAGTCTCGGTGCCGGTTTGCCCATCGAAACCTGCGGCATGACCGTTAATCGTTTCTGCTCTTCGGGGATTCAGGCAATTGCCGATGCAACCGCTAAAATTCAGGCTGGCTGGTCAGATGTCATCATTGCCGGCGGGGCTGAAAGCATGAGCCATATTCCCATGGGTGGCAGTATTTTTCGTCCCCATCCGGGATGGAATGACTTGCCCAACACCTATGTATCCATGGGTATTACGGCTGAAAACGTGGCGGAAAGATACAAAATATCCCGGGAAGACCAGGATAAGGTGGGAATGGAAAGTAATCGTCGGGCCCATGAAGCGATAGAAGCGGGAAAATTCAAGGAGCAGATCATTCCCATCAATGCCTGGAAGTATTCTACTGATAAACATGGGAAAAAGATTCATGTCGAGGTTCCTTTTGAAATGGATGATGGTGTACGCTGGCCGGCATCGCTGGAAAAAATGGCGAAGCTGAAATCGCCATTCAAAGCGGGAGGTGTAGTCACTGCGGCTAATTCATCACAAATGACCGACGGCGCTTCCTTTGCTTTGATTATGAGTGCTGAAAAGGCGAAAAAACTGGGTTTGGAGCCGTTGGCAAAATTGACTAATTACGCGGTTGCCGGGGTGGAACCGGAAGTCATGGGAGTAGGCCCGGCATTTGCCATTCCAAAAGTTTTGCAGCAGGCTGGACTTAAAACCAAAGATATTGAGCTTTTTGAAATTAATGAGGCATTTGCCTCTCAGTGCATCTATTCCCTGCGCCAACTGGGTCTGGAAAAGCGTTATTGGGATGGTGATATCAATCCTAATGGCGGCGCCATCGCCCTCGGACATCCACTTGGCTGTACCGGGGCTAAATTGACAACTCAACTGATTTATGAGTTGAAAAGGCGAAAGCTGAAACGGGGTATTGTTTCCATGTGTATCGGCGGAGGGATGGGGGCGGCCGGCATTATTGAAATGTTGTAGATTTTCTCAGAAACCGGTTGTAAATAACTCAACTTTCTGACTTGCGTTGTCAGGGACGTAATTACCGGATGTTCGGGTTTGGCTCATAGCCTGTCTGCCGACAGGCAGGCGGTATTGGGCCGCCGAACGAATCACACGATGTGATTCGCGGCGGACGCGGGGACATTGCTTTAGCGGTGTCCCCACTAGCCGGCTTGTCTGCGTGCGGCACGCACAGGCAGGCCATGGACGGCAGGCGAGAATGAGCGAGAGCCATGCCGGAACACCCTTGTAAATTTCTTTCCGCTGTTTTCAGAACAACTCAGAAAGTTGAGTAAATAACTAACAGGAGGGGGTTTTCCCCTCCTGTTTTTCATTGTTCCTGGTTGACCAATCTGATAAATGTGCTATAAGAAGTGCATTAAAATAAAACCTTGCCCCCATAGCTCAGGTGGATAGAGCGACGGATTCCTAATCCGCAGGCCGCGTGTTCGAGTCGCGCTGGGGGCACCAATAAAATCAA
>JAYEKE010000117.1 GCA_034660915.1 Pseudomonadota bacterium | reverse complement strand
GTTATAAAATAATGACGGCAAAAACAGCACCAGATCAGGCCAGTAGGTAAGCAACAATAATACCACTATTTGGATAGCCAAAAAAGGCATCACCGCCCTGGTAACATAAATGAGGCCGCGATTTACCAGGGCGCCGGTTATATAGAGACTGACTCCCAGTGGCGGTGTGCAATAGCCAATCCCCAGATTAACAGTCATCAGCAAACCAAAATGCAGGGAACTGATCCCGAATTCCGGCAAAATGGGCAGCAGGATAGGTGCCAGGATCAGAGTAGCCGAGATGATATCCATAAACATGCCGACAATCAGCAGCATGATATTAACCACCATCAGGAATACCCAGGGGGAATCGATATTCGATACCACCGCGTCGGTTATCAGCGCCGGAATCTGTTCAAGGGTTAAATAACGACCAAAAGCTGAAGCCCCGGCAACAATAATCAGGAGGGTTGCAGAAGTTACGGCTGAAGATACAACGACCTTCTTCACATCACCAAATTTCATATCCCGGTGGATAAACAGCTCGACAATAAAAGCATAAACACAAGCCACTACCGCGGCCTCATTGGCAGTAAAAACTCCGGAAAAAATCCCCCCGAAAATCAATACCGGCAACATCAAGGACCAGAATCCCTCTTTTAAAACCGCGATCAGTTCCTTGAAGGTTGGTGGCGGCATACGTTTAAAATCACGATTCTTACAGTAAAAATACGAGTAGATCGAAAAACTGACAATAATCAGGAAACCGGGTATAAAACCGGTCATAAACAGGGCCGCCAATGAATCGTTGCTGACCATTGAATAGAGAATCATGGAAATACTGGGGGGGATGATAATCCCCAGAATAGGCGATGTCGTCATTATCCCGACACTGAACTGTTCATCATACTGGTTATCCATCAGGGCCGGGATCATAAATCCACCGATAGCAACCACGGTGGCCACCGTTGAACCGGAAATGGCACCAAACATACCGCAGGCCAGCACCCCGGCCATCGCCAAACCACCAGGGAAAAAACCCACCACCGAATTAGCTACTTTTATCAGTTTATCGACAATGGACCCGGAAGTCATGATATTGCCACAGAGGATAAAAAACAATACCACCACCAAGGCAAAATTATCCATACTGCGGAATAAAGTTTGCGCCATCATCATAACCGGCATGCCGGAAAAGAAATAAAAACCGACAATACTGGTAAAAAATAACGACATGAATACCGGAATCGTCGAGGCCAGACAGCCAATCAGGCATAATGCAATAATAATGTAACTGGTTTCCATAAACTCTTAATTGTCCTCTATCTTAAAATGAAGATTCTAACCTAAATTGAGCGATTAGCTTTTAGCCGTTAGCTATTAGTTTAATGATTAAAGGGATTTCACTATATACATACAGTTACCTGTTGAGTACTGTGTATTATTAACCTAAAACCTCAATTTTACTCAGCTAAATGCTAAGAGCTAACTGCTAATTGCTTAACTTAGGTCTAACAGAACACATCCATACTGAATAAACGTTAGCAACAGCCTTCAATCTTCCTGACTGGTGCTATAATCTTCCCACATGACTTGCAACGTTCTGATGAACATCATAATTCCCATCAATGGCAAAACAGCGTAGAGAACAACCAGGGGAATACGCAGGATAATAGTTTTTTGATGGGTGGCAACCTGCAAGGCGGCCATTCCCCAACCAAGCTTGGTTATCAAAGCACTATAAAACAGAACACAGAAATTACTGAAGTAATCCAATGGTTTTTTTAATCGGGGGAAAATTTGCGGCACGGCATCAATCCGGATCATTGCCCTTGATTTGATCGCGGCGCTGCAACCGATAAAGGTCGTATAAATAATAATTTCCCGAATCAGCTCTTCCGACCAGGCCAGGGAATAATGAATAGTGTAGCGCAACACCACATTGACAAAGAGCGCAATCAGCCCGACCATAACCGAAACAAACAAGGTCCACTCTTCAAAAAAGCTGAGAACCTTGTCAATCCCCCCAAATATCTTACTTATCATCTCCACTTTCCTCGGTTAAAGCACAAAAAAAGGGCCGGGATATAAATATCCCGGCCTTTTGCTCCTGAAATCAATAATCCAGAATTCTCTTATATCCCACGAAATCCTGAACCTTTTTCAAGTAGTCAACCCCAATCTGGCTGGCCCACTCTTTATGAACTTTATCACCAAGCACACGCAGCTTTTCATGTTCCGCGGCAGAAAGCTGGGAGAAAGTCACGCCATTTTCCTTAGCCTTGGCAATTTGCGTCTCTTCCTGCTTCCGGGTCAAAACCCTGGTCTTGGCACATTCTTCATGAATAACATCAGTAACAACTTTTTGCAGGTCTGCGGGCAGGGAATCAAACCATTTCTTATTGACTAAATGGATAAACAAACCCTGGGCATAGTTAATCTGGTTAAAATATTTACAAATCTCAAACTTTTTAGTGATATTACAGACCATCGGAGTATGATCCAGACCGGTAATAACCCCCTGCTTCAATGAAATGGGAACATCAGGCCATGGCATTACCACCGGATTCAGGCCCCAGGCGTCATACAGAGATTTATTGACCGCCGCCTCAGCAATGCGAAATTTAACGTCCTTGGCATCGGCAAGAGTTTTGATCGAAACCGTACTGGCCCAACCATAGTTACCATAACCGGTAATATCCAGCCCCATAACCCCCTGATGCAGCATCCCATCCATATAGTATGAGAACAGAGCTTTATTAGCGACAAACTTATCAAGTTTATCAAAGGAATTGATCAGGAAAGGCAGGTTGATCATTCCCATCCGCGGAGCCAGATTGGTAACCGCCACTGAGGAACACATCATCCCCTGAATCGCACCGGTTTGCAGCATATTCAAAACTTCAACTTCACCGCCCAACTGATGCAAAGGATAAAATTTAAAAGCAATCTGTCCCTTGCTTCGTTCCCACAGGGCATCACGAATGCGGTAACCAACTCCAACGCCCTCAATAACCGGGTGAGAGATATTGGATACTTTCATCACATACTTAGCTTTAGACATGTCATATTTGGCTTTCCACTTGGCCAGCGGATTCCCTTTAGACCAAGCCTG
>JAYEKE010000116.1 GCA_034660915.1 Pseudomonadota bacterium | reverse complement strand
CAATCAGAAGTTTATCCTCCTGGGCAAAGACTACCCCTGGTATTTCCGGGTGATGGAAACCAGGAAGGGAAAAAGGGTGCTGCTGGCCCAGGAAATAGATGATTACAAGCAGTATAAACTGCCCATCCGCTGGGCCGGATTCTTTGACGGCAAACTGGCTGTGAAGGGAGAGTACCAGGAAGGCCGCAATGTTTTCTCCCTGGACAATTTTGTCCTCGATCCTCTTAATAAAACCCAGATTATCGTTATGGATATGGAAGGCGGCCTGGGGGGATTCAACTCCAAAACCCAGGTGCTGCTGGTCTCGGCGGAGGAAGACTATGGACTGTATGATGAAATCGCTTTCCAGCAGAAATTACAGGAAGTGGAATATGAAGGAGGGTACGTCATCAAGAAAATGGCCGTCAGCCGCTTTGCCCCCCGGCGTTTCACCCTGAAAAACTCCTTCGGCCGTCAGGCCTTCCTGGTCAAGAAAGAACGACGCATCCGCCCGGATCTGCTGGAACAAGGCGTCAGCCTGCTTAAAGGTAAATCCACCAACCATGACCGGGTGGTGGGGGTACAGTGGAAAAGCAGCAGCATCGTCGAAACCTGGAAATCACCGCCCATTCCCCGGGATGTCATCGATTTTGGCTTCACCCGGCAAAAAGGCAAGGACGTGATGGTGATCCTGACCCGGAGCAACGCCGGCAAGTACGCCCTGGAGATGGTGAAGTAGGGGGTAGAAAAAGGTTGATTTAATGTATATTTGCATGTAGAGTTCAAATATGCATGGATTAATCAAAAGAAATATTGTCAACACGGTTCTGCAACGACTTGCAACCAACCCGATTGTCGCCCTGCTCGGGGCCCGGCAGGTCGGGAAATCAACGATCGCCGAAATGGTCCTGGCAGACTTCCCCCGGGCCATCTATCTGGACCTGGAACGTCCCGCCGACCTGAATAAACTCACCGATCCGGAAGCTTTTTTCGCCCAGTTTAAAAACCGCTTGATCTGCCTCGATGAAATCCAGCGAACTCCCGATATTTTTCCCATCCTCAGGGGGATTGTTGACCGCAACCAAAAAAACGCTCAATTTTTAATCCTGGGATCGGCATCCAGGGATCTTATTAAACAAAGCTCGGAATCGCTGGCCGGCAGGATTTCATATATGGAAATCACCCCTTTTACCCGGCTTGAAGTCCCGGCAATAGATACCGGCACTCACTGGCTCAGAGGAGGGTATCCCCGAAGCCTGCTGGCGGCAGACAATGAAAGCAGCATCCAGTGGCGGGAAGACTATATAAGGACTTTTCTGGAACGTGATATTCCCCAACTGGGCTTCAGCATTCCAGCCGGCAGCCTGGGAAGATTCTGGCGAATGCTGGCCCATTCCCATGGGCAGGTACTCAATTCTTCGAAACTAGCCGGGTCCATGGGCGTCAGTTCGCATACCATAAGGAAATATATTGACCTGCTGGAGCAGACGTTTATTGTCAGGATATTGCCACCGTATAGCTTAAACCTCAAGAAGCGACTGATTAAATCTCCCAAGGTCTATATCAGGGATACAGGGTTGCTGCACGCGTTGTTGGGCATAGAAACCATGGAAGAGCTTTTTTCCCATCCGATCTACGGTTCCTCATATGAAGGTTTTGTCATCGAAAATCTATTGACTCATCTTCCACGCCGGCAAGCTTCCTATTACCGGACTTCAAACGGAGCTGAGATTGATCTGGTTCTGACCAGAGGCAATAAAACTATTGCCATAGAAATAAAAGCCTCAACGGCCCCGAAGGTGACAAAAAGCTTTTGGAACTCAGTTGACACCATCAATCCCGACCAGGCATTTATTATCGCTCCAGTTGAGGATACATACCCATTAACCGGCAAAGTGATGGTCACCCCTCTTCACCATTTTCTCACCGACATATTGTTGAAAAATCCCTTGTAATATTCATGACCTTAGTGGTTACCTGAATTTTTGAGCTTTTTGGGTAAAACTTTATTGCTAAGCCGCTAAAGTGTTTGCTCAAACTGCCGATAATGTGAAAATACGGCAACTATTCATATTTTTAAAAGCCCCATAAAAATACATATCATATGAGAATCAACCCCCTTATTTTTCGTAAAAACGATATCCGTGGCCATGCCGATGATGATCTTCATGATTCAGCGGTAGAGGTCCTCGGTGAATCACTGGCGCTGATGATCCGGGAAGCCTATGGCGACCAGATCACCCTGACCGTGGGCCGGGACATGCGCCTTCATTCACCCCGCATCGCCGCCGCCCTGATCCGGGGATTAAGGAACCAGGGCGTCAACATCAAGGATCTGGGCCTCTGCCTGACCCCGGTCTGCTACTTTTCCCAGGCAACCATGGATGAGGTAATCGGCAACATCATGGTCACCGGCAGTCACAATCCGCCGGAGTTCAACGGCCTGAAGATTACCCTCAACGGCCGGGCGGTCATCGAAGACCTGATCGAAGACCTGCGGGAAAAATCCTATGAAGCCCTGTCTTTTCCTTTTGATACGAATACCGGCACCTATGAGCAGATCGAAATAATTCCGGCATACCTGAACTATCTGGAAAATCAGTTCCAGGCGCTGAAACAATTTAACCAGGCTCATAAGGCTCCCATCCACCTGATTGCCGATGCCGGCAACGGTACCGCCGGCCTGGTGCTGCCGGCCATTCTTGAGCGCCTCGGTTTTCACTATCGCTGTCTTTACTGCGAGCCGGACGGCTCCTTTCCCCATCATCATCCGGATCCCACGGTGGAAGAAAACCTGGTTGATTTAAAAAAGGCGGTCAAGAAGGAAAAAGCCCACGTAGGGGTAGCCTATGACGGCGATGCCGACCGCCTCGGGGTGGTGGACAACCGGGGGAAAGCTATCTGGGGAGATCAGCTGCTGATTATTTATGCCGCTGAAATTCTCAAGAAACATCCGGATGCCGCCATCGTCGCTGATGTTAAATGTTCCCAGACCCTCTTTGATGCCATCAAGGGGATGGGCGGCCGGGCAATCATGTGGAAAACCGGACATTCGCTGATAAAACGGAAGATGAAAGAAGAGGAGGCTCTGCTGGCCGGGGAAATGAGTGGCCACCTGTTTTTTACCCACCGCTATTTTGGTTATGACGACGCCATTTACGCCACCTTGCGACTGCTGGAAATCATGGCAATCAAAGGACAGATCATCAGGAACTACAACCTTTCCGAAGTAGCTGATTTCCTGCCGTCCATCTGCAACACCCCGGAGCTGCGCTATGACTGCCCGGATGAACTGAAATTTACCCTGGTGGATCGCCTGCGGGAACGATTATTCAGCTGCCGGGAGGGCAACGGCGAGTGCCCCACCATTCACGATATCATCACCATCGACGGCGTCCGGGTTATTTTCAACAATGGCTGGGCCCTGGTACGGGCCAGCAACACCCAGCCGGTGCTGGTCCTGCGTTTTGAAGCCGAAAACAAAAAAACCCTGAACCTGCTGCAGAAATTTATCATGCACCTGGTCAAACAGGTCCGCCATGAATTAGAATAGAAACCTTTCTCCTTTCTCCTTGTACCTTATACCTTGTACCTTGCACCTTTCTCCGATATAATATCCCTATGCTTAACCGAATTTCCATTTCCCAGAAAATTCTCCTGGCCTTTGCCTTTGTCCTCATCAGTCTGCTGGCCGTCAACATCTATTCACTGCTGGAAATCAGAAAAATTTCCACCATTGTCAACCAGCTGACGGCGGTGCAATTCAACCTCTGGGATGACTGCCAGAGAATGGAACAGGCCACCGATAATACCTACAAAGGGATGCGGAAGTACCTGCTGTTAAAGAAGCCCACCTATGCGGAAATGGTCGAGGAGAATATTGAGGATGCCCGCAATACCATTAATACTATTTTACAATATCCCCTGGCCGCTGAGCAAAACCTCCTGAGGGTCCAGCTGACAAAACAAATATCCACCTTTCATGCCTTGCTCGATGAAATATTTGAACTGCATGAAGGTTCCGATGCCGGCATCTACATCGAAAACATGAAAATGAATTATGAACAATGTAAAAATACGCTGGCAGAATTTCAGCTTTTCGGTTACCAGGAAATCAACCGCAGTTTCCTGAAAACCCGGGACATTACCAACCAATATGAACATGACTTGATTGTTTTTTCCGCCCTGACCTGCCTGGCACTGCTGATCATGTTCCTGTGGATAAACTACTCCATCAGGCATTCTCTCAGCACCATCATTACCGGGATGAAAAAAATTACCCAGGGCGATTTCAGCACTCGCATTCAGGGCTTTCATGACCGGGAAATCGGCAAACTGGCAATCTATTACAATATCATGGCTAACCGGCTGACAGAGTTTGATGAGGTTAAATCCTCATTCATTGCCAATCTCTCCCATGAAATTAAAACCCCGTTGACTTCCATGAGGGAATCCCTTTCCCTGCTGCAGGAAAAAATCGCCGGCCCTTTGAATGAAAAGCAGACCCGCCTGGTCAAAATTAATCTGGGTGAAACGAACCGCATCATTAAAATTGTCTCGGACCTGCTTGACATTTCCCGCATCCGGGCCGGGGTCATTTCTTATAACTTCGCCCCCGGCAAGCTGGCTGATTTGCTGCGTTCCAGAATGATGGCTGCTGATTCCCTGGCCGCCAAAAAAAACATCAGTCTGAACCTGGAACTGGAAAACCACTTACCGGCACTGAAATTTGATGCACTGCGCTTAGGACAGGTAATCGACAACCTGCTTTCCAATGCGATAAAATTTACCCCGGAAGGCGGCACGATTGAAATCAAGGTGGGCTCTAAAGATGATTTTATCGCCGATCACATACCTCCCTTACCGGATAAGCTGGCCGGAAACTTTATCTTTTTTTCCATCGCTGACTCCGGTACGGGCATCCCTGACACCTTGATTGACCAGATTTTTTTCCGTTTTCAACAGGGAAACCAGTGGCTGCCTGATCACGGCAAGGGATCAGGAGTCGGACTGTCCATTGCAAAGTTTTTCATCGAAGGACATAATGGCCTTATCTGGGCTCATAATCGATCTGTCGGTGGCTGTGTCTTTCACGTGATCATGCCGGAAAACCCCGGCAAGAACAATATGGTGGAGACCAAAAATGTTTAGAATCCATCTCCCACACCGTTTTTCAAAGGCATCAATCACCATGACTTTATTTCTGCAGCTGATCCTGCTGCTGTTCATGCTCCTGCAGCTGAATGCCTGCGCGCCGCTGGAATCACGGGTTGACAACCTTCTGCACCCCACTGGCCTTGCTGCTCAGCAGCAAAAAAGCCAAAACAGTCTGGAACAAGCCAGAAAACTGCTTCGCCGGGGGAATTTAAAGGAAGCCAACCAGGTCTTAAGTTCCCTGCATAATGTTGACATGAGCACAGGCGAAAAAAATGAGTACCACTTTCTAAGCGGTTTGATTTTTGCATTAAAAGATTATGAATACCAGAGTTTCCAGCGGTCTCTGCGGCATTTGAAACAGGTAAAAGACGTTCCAGACGACCAGAGTTTATACCCGGTATACAGTAATCTGTTAATCTATCTGCTTCATGATGTGATCAAACAATATTACCAGATCAAGGAATTGGAAAAAACCGTTGATCAACAGGAACGGGAAATCATGAACAACCAGGACGCTTGCGGCAAACTGCAGACCTCGACAAACTCCCTGGAAGAAAACTACAAAAAACTGCAGAAAAAAAATCAACAACTCAGGGAAAAGATTAAAGCTATTATGAAGATCGATACGGAATGAAAGCGACGAGCCTTTAGCTTGGGAAAATCAGGTTATCAGGTCCTAAGCTGAGCTATTAGCGGTTAGCCATTAGCATTTAGCTTTTAATAATCAGGGCTTTACGTTGATTAGTAACAAAACCCATCGGGTGAATATGTATAATATTAAATATCTTGTAATTATTGAGCTAATCGCTAAGTGCTAAAAGCTAATCGCTTAATTTAGGTAGGTAAAACATCAGCAACACCCAATCCTACATACATAGCTGGAACCAAAAAATGACTTTATACAAAAGAAAGCATCAACAATGAATACCAATGCCTCCGAATCCGGTAGAATTCTGCTGGTTGATGATGATCAGAATATCCTTGAAGTCCTGAAAATAAGGCTTGAATCCATTGGTTATACCGTTGTGGACCACCGTTCACCCCGGGCGGCCTTGCAGGCGTTTGTCAATGACCAGTTTGACCTGGTCATTACTGATCTGAAGATGGCGGAGATGGACGGGCTGACCCTGATGAAGGAAATTTTGACCCTGAACGCAAACATGCCGGTACTGATCCTCACCGCCCATGGAACCATCGCCAACGCGGTTACGGCGATGAAAGAAGGGGCCTATGGTTATATTACCAAGCCTTTCCAGCCCGAAGAACTGGCCATCCAAGTAAAAAATGCCATCGAAAAATCCCATTTGCGGGCCGAAATCACACGCTTACAGGACATGCTGGAAGATGAACGCAAGAAACAATCACCGATCATTTCCAACAGTCCGACCATGCGCAATGTTATGAAAACCATTACCGCCGTCAGCGATTCCAATTCGACGGTCATGATTCTGGGTGAAAGCGGTACCGGAAAAGAGCTGGTGGCCCGGGAAATCCATCGCCGCAGCCCCAGGAACCATAAAAACTTTATCGCCGTTAACTGTGGCGCTATCCCGGAAACCCTACTGGAAAGCGAGCTATTCGGATATACGAAAGGAGCCTTCACCGGGGCCGCAAAAAACCATGCCGGCATTTTCCAACGTGCCGAGGGAGGAACCATTTTCCTGGATGAAATTACCGAAACTTCCCCATCCTTTCAGGTTAAGTTGCTCCGGGTTCTCCAGGAAAGGTGCGTGTTTCCTTTAGGCTCCAAACAGGAAGTGGACATTGACATCAGGATCATTGCCGCCAGCAACCAGGATCTGGAACAGCAGGTGAAGACCGGAAGCTTTCGCGAGGATCTTTTTTACCGAATTTATGTCATCCCCATCACCCTGCCACCGCTAAGAGAGCGTCACGAAGACATTCCCTTACTCGCCCAGCACTTTCTTGAACACTACCAGCAGGAATTGCATGAAAAAAATACCATAGGCTTTCACCAATCAACCCTGCAGAGAATGCTGGTCTATCAATGGCCGGGAAATATCAGGGAACTGGAAAATAAAATCCAGTACGCCCTGGCGGTTTCGAACAGTGAATTTATCAACCCTGAAGAAATGTTTCCTGTTTTGCCCGGCAAAGCTCAGAGTCCGGCAATCACCATGAATGATGCCAAAAAACAGTTTGAACGTGATTACATCATCAACGTTCTCAACATAACCGAAGGAAATGTCAGCCAGGCAGCCCAATTATCCGGACGTCACCGGGTTGATTTTTACAACCTGATCAAAAAACATCAAATTGATGTAAATACCTTCCGCCACAAAGCCGTATAAACTGTAGGCTATCTGCTACAAAAATCAGTTTTCCCCTACGTCTGCACCAGCACCGGTTACAACAAAGAACGCTACCCTCACAATGTCGCGCTGAAATCAGCTCTGATTAACACTTGCAAGATTCTAACCGGACACCTCTGACTTTCTTTACAAAACCGTAATTTAAGCCGTAATTATGTACGTCAATGGACCCCACTATATTTTTTTAATTTCTTGCCACATAACCATATCACACTGAACTTATTAGTGTTTTTGGATTATCTTCAGGTTGGTATCATTGTTGCTCCTATTATCTATAAAGGTTTGGCATTAACTGCCGATGAGAAGGTATGGAGGAGACGATGTACAACCAAGCCAACACCATCAAAAGCTACGAAGATATTCGTAGGGTTGTTCGTGGTGGCCCCATCCTGACCTTCACGCAGAAAAGCATTCTGACATTTTTCCTGCTTATGGGAATTTTAGGCGGATTGATGCTGGCAGATTGCTGGGGAAACATCCCGACCACCCAGGAGCCATTGCAGATGCAGGCCCAAAAGTCCAGCGGGAACATGCAGCTGTTTCTACAACAGCAACTCAATCCCCTGAGAACAGCCGGTAAAACAGGACAAAATCGTTTGAAAACAATGACAAAAACCGGCAGGACAGCGGCACAGTTAAGGCATCAACACCAGAATGAAAAGTTAAGAAAAAGGATACAGGCGAGAAAAGTTTCCTTAAAGGAAAAACGGAAATACAAAATAGGTAGGATTCTCTTTCTGGTTTCTCTCTCTAAACCTTTGAATAAACCCTAGATGAACACCTGAATCAACCACCCTCCCTCCTTTCTCCTATAGCGGGGCAAGCTCAAGCCGGCAGCGGCGAAGGGTTTGCCCCGCGACCTTTTCCCGTTAAAAACTTTTTATTGCGCCGCTGGACTTCTCCCTGTAAAAAACTGATCTGTTCATCGCTAAGGTTCTTATAACGACCCTGGGCATGGAAATAACTGGCAAGTGGTTCATAGGATTCCGGAACGTAGGTCAACTGCAGTTCGTTGTCTTCATTTTGCTCCAGCAGCGGGAATATTCCTGTTTCCACCGCCAGCCGGGTTACCTCCAGGGATGCCGATGAATCCAGTTTCCAACCGGCGGGACAGGCCGCCAGCAGATGCAGAAAACGAAAACCGCTCAATTTTCTGGCTTTTTCAAATTTTGCCATAAAGTCCTCAGGATAAGCAATCGTCGCGGTAGCCAGGTAGCTTTGCCTGTGGGCTTTAATAATGGAAATAATATCCTTTTTCTCATATTCCAGTTCTTTGCCAGCCGGAGTAGTGGTCGTCCAGGCTCCCGGGGGAGTTGCCGAAGAACGCTGAATACCGGTATTCATGTAGGCTTCATTATCATAGCAGACATAAAGAAAATCTTCCTGCCGCTCCGCCGCCCCGGAAATGGCCTGCAGACCGATATCAAACGTTCCACCGTCCCCTGCCCAGGCCATAACGGTAACCTCCTGACGTCCCTGGGCCAATAAAGCCCGCCGGACACCGGAAGCACAGGCGGCCGCGGTGGCAAAAGGAACATGGAGAAGGGGAACTGATACTGCCGTCGTCGGCTGACCACCAACAATGATGGAGGTACAACAGGCGGGCAGGACAACAATAGTTTGTTCCCCCAGCATTTTCAAAGCATGGCGCAGACTCAGTGATGCCCCGCAGCCGGGACAGGCCATATGTCCGCTATGAAGATATTCAGCAGTTGTAACGTTCCATAACATGGATAAATCCTTTCAGGCTGCCTTAAGTTTCAGCTGCAAGTTTTTCAGCCTTTAACCTTTAACCTTTTGCCTTTAACCTTTAACCTTTAACCTTTTGCCTTTAACCTTTAACCTTTTGCCTTTAACCTTTAACCTTTTGCCTTTAACCTTTAACCTTTTGCCTTTAACCTTTAACCTTTAGCCTTCTACCTCAAATCCAGATAGTTTCGGTTGATGACAATTCTTCCGCCCGCATGGCAATCTGCTCGATAATTTCCGGAAAGACCTCTTTTCCTCCCAGGCTGATGATAAGATCATGAATTGCCGGGCGCTCATCTTCTTCGTACAACGCCGCCCGCACTTCCTGGGAAACAGTACCACCAACCCCGGATGAAACCGCCCGGTTCAAAACAATCAGCCGCTTTTTCCCGGAAACCAACCCCACCAGTTCCCGGCGGGGGAAAGGCCTGAACAGACGCAATTTAAGCAAGCCGACAGGATGACCGGCCTGGCGCAAACGATCAACCGCCACCCGAACCGTACCGGTCAGGGCCCCGGAACAGCAGAAAACAATGTCGGCATCATCGCAGCGGTAAGTCTCCACATGTTCATAGCTACGGCCAAAGCGGTCAGCAAACTGCCGACAGCCATCAGCAAGGACATCCCCGGCTTCTTCCATGGTTCTGGCGATATTTTTTTTCAATTCATAAAAACCATCTGGAACCGCACCGGCACCAAAAGACCGTGGTTCAGCGGTATCAAGCAAATACCGCGGCTGGTAGGAAGGCAAGAAAGCATCCACTTCCTCAGCCGCCGGCACCAGCAGCTGTTCCATCGTATGGGAGAGAATAAAACCATCAATCATCACCATCACCGGCAGCAGAATCCGTTCACTCAACCAGTAAGCCTGGATAATGGTATCCAGAGCTTCCTGGGCCGTTTCACAATAAATCTGCAGCCAGCCCACATCACGCTGCGAAAGGCTGTCACTCTGGTCACAGCAGATATTCCAGGGAGCCCCCAGAGCCCGGTTGGCATTGACCATCACCAGCGGCATCCTCGCCCCGGAAAACCAGTGGAGGACTTCATGCATCATCGCCAACCCTTGTGAACTGGTGGCGGTAAACGACCGGCTGCCGGCGGAAACAGAACCTAAGCAGGCGGCAATGGCTGACATTTCAGATTCCACCTTGATAAACTGGCAGGGAAGTTCCCCCCGGTCAACCATTTCCGACAGGGTTTCGATAATATGGGTCTGTGGGGTGATAGGATAGGCGGAAATCACCTGTGGGCGGCAAAGCCGGACCCCATGGGCAATAGCATCACTGCCCATCATCATTTCCCGGGACGATTTTTCAGGCTTTAATTCGCACTGCATCTAAACATCCTCCTTCATCTCAATCACCGCTCGGGGACAGGAAGCGGCACATAAACCACATCCCTTACAATGATCCTCATCAATGATGACCTTTGTTCCCCCATCCCCATCAACCAGAGCAATGGCCAGATCAGGACAGAAAAACCAGCAGACCCCACAACCGGTACAGATACCGCAATTAAAACATCGCCCGGCCTCGGCAAAAAACTCTTCATCGTCAAGGGAATAAACAATCTCTACAAATGAATGTCGGCGGATTGTCGGGTTTTCCTCTTTCGGAACAATGGCTTTTCGCGACTGACAATAATCCAGGTGGAGGTCGGCTGGGCTGACAATCCGGACTCCCGCTTCACCGGCTGGGGTTTCACTTTCCGGTAAATCTTCATCTACCAGCCCACAGCGGGATAAAATAGTTTTTGCCGCCGCTTTGCCGGAGGCCATGGCCTCCACCACCGTTGCCGGACCACTGACCAGATCTCCTCCCAGCAGCAGCCGCTCATGGTTCAACCCCAAATAGGGACCCGCCTGCTGGCCAATGGCCACCACCAGGCCGTCTACTTTGAGCTGAGCAACAACTTCTCCAGCCTTAATCCCGCCTTCATCAGCGGCAATCGCCTGGTTCAAGGTCAGCTGCAACTGACCGGCTTCTGCGGCTACTCCGGTCACCAGTTGCTGCTGACGCAACAAAACCCCTTCCTCCAGAGCCTGTTTTTTTTCATCGTTGTAAGCGGGCATTTCCGCGAAAGTCCGGCGGTAAATAATCTGCACCTCTTTTCCCAGCCGACACAGGGAGCGGGCCGCGTCCACCGCCACATTACCACCACCGATAACCCCAAAGGATGTCCCCGAGGGAACTCCCCCAGTGGCAATATCATGCAGTAATTCCAAGCCGGGATATATTCCCGGCTGAGGAACCAAATCTTTCGGCATCAAAGACTGCCCCAACCCCGGAGCTCGAAAAACATAATCGTATTCCTCCAGCATTTTTTCCACTTGTTCCGGTTGTATCTCCTGATTACAGCAGAGCTCAATATTTAATGAATTAACCAGATTATCAATTTCCCGGTTCAAGATCTCCCGGGGGAGACGGTAAGCGGGAATCCCATAGCGCAGCAAACCTCCGGGGGCGGCCTCTTTTTCATAGATCGTCACCCTGATTCCCTGGCTGGCCAGAAAAGTTGCGCAGCCCAGCCCGGCCGGCCCGCTGCCGATCACCGCCACCCTTTCCGGGCGCAATGACGGAGGTGCCTGAAAAGGAATATCCAGGCCGTAATCACCCAGAAAACGTTCAACTGCACCAATCTCTACCGCCTGGTCAAAATCCTGGCGATTACAATTTTGCTGACAAAAATTCGGGCAGACCCGGCCGCAGACTGCCGGCAGGGGATTAAACGATCGCAGTCGGGCCAGCGCCGCCGCCAAATCCCGCCGGGACAACTCCCGCATATAGCCGGCGATATCTATGTGAAGCGGGCAGGAACCTTGACAAGGGGCGCTTTTTTCCACCAGTTGGGGACGAAAAAACTTCCAGCTGCCGGTAAGATTGATTTCTGTCGTGGTGGTGGAAACCGGAAATCCCCACAGGCCAGCCGGCAACTTTTCTCCCTTTATATCAAGGATTTGCATGGGCATAACCTCCATCAACCGCGGCCAGCCGGTACGCTTCTTCCATCGCCTGCCGGTTTTCTTCAGGTTTAAGCGGCACAAAGCGAGGAAGTACCTCGATTAAAGTATCCAGGGACACCAGGCCGCTGACCCGAGCAAAAGCCCCCAGAATCGGGGCATTAACCAGGGGCATGATTGGGCTCCCTAGGTGGTGTCTCAGGGCAAGTTCATTGGCATTCATGGTAGTTACCCGGCATTTTTTGGCCAGATCTAGATAAAATGAAGCGGGATGGTCGCTGTTAATCAGGATCTGCCCTCCTTTTTTAATCCCGGCGCCGACATCTACTGTTTCCACCAGTTTAGCCGCCATCACCAGCACATAATCAGGACTCACCACCTGGCTGCGCAGATTGATGAAATGATCAGCCACGCGGACAAAGGCAGCCACCGGTGCACCCCGCCGCTCAGCCCCGAAAGTGGGAAACGACTGGGCAAACTTTCCTTCCAGGAAAAAAGCGTAAGAAAGAATCCGGGAAGCGATGACCGCCCCTTGTCCACCACGTCCGTGCAGGCGAATTTCAAGCATAGGTAACCTCATATTTATGTAATTATCAATGGCTTTGAAATAACATCCTGATTAAAAAACTAATGCAGTAAGGGCAAAATATCAAGGAAAAAGTCCGGAAAGCATTAAGAAAAAACCTTGAAAAAAACGTCATTTTATGAGATAGCCAGCATTGTACGAAAAGGCAGGAGAAATATTTTTCTTCATCGA
>JAYEKE010000115.1 GCA_034660915.1 Pseudomonadota bacterium | reverse complement strand
CCGCCGGATGTCGAGCCGACACAGCCACCGACCAGCATTAACAGGAGAAAAAGCTGTTTAGCCAGGGCCGGGAAAAAAGTGCTGTTAATGTCCTGGACTGTATAGCCGGTACTGGTTAACAGCGAGGTAACTTGAAACAGACTTTTACGAAACAGCTCGTGCAGGTGATGGAATCCGGTTAAAAGATTATCGTTTACATAAGAGATTCCTTGAGGATTATGCCACAGATGATCAAGACAGATCAGGATTGTACAGCCGGCCAGAAGACCCCAGAACCAGCGTATTTCATAGTCCTGGTAAATTGATCGCCATTCACCGGTGCAAACTTTGTAGTGGATGAGAAAATTAATGCCGCCCATGAGCATGAAGAAAATCAGGGTATATTCAATCAGTTCGGCATGGGGATAGTGAGCAAAAAAAGAGATGCTGCGGTCATGGGTTGAAAAGCCGCCGGTGGAAACCACGGTCAGGGCGTGATTAAGAGCCTCAAAAGGGGGGATTCCTTCCAGCCACAAGAGAAAAAAACAACTGATCGTGAACGAAATGTAAATCATCCAGATAATTTTAATCGTATTGAATATTCCCGGCACCGGCCTCCGGCTGGCTATTTTGTTGCCTTCGGCAACAAAAAGGGTGGCCGAAGTACTTCCACCCCTGAAACTGACCGCCAGGAAGAAAGTCAGTACTCCAACCCCTCCAACCCATTGCAGGAGAGAACGCCAGAAAAGGATGCATTTTGGTAATTGATCCAGGCCGGTAAATACCGTCAATCCCGATGCGGTGATGCCGCTGGTAGCTTCGAAAATAGCATCTATGATCGGTTTATTGATGCCGATTATGAAAGGCAGAGAACTGACTAAAGCAGCTGATATCCAGGCCAGGGCGGTAATGACCATGCCTTCCTGCACTGAGGGGATTCGCACGGGTATTTTTTTCTGTAACAGAATGCCACCAAAGAACAGAATCAGGCCGGGGATGGTAAAGGCCGCAATCAGGTGGGAGCCGGCCATGGTTTCCTGGTAATAGAATTGGACCGTCAGGGGGATGAACAGCAGCAGGCCGAAAAGGGTAAGCAGGGCTCCCAGGTAGTTAACGATGAATAAATATTCCTTCATGCGTCTAATCATCGTTATGGGTACCGTCGGGGTTGAAATTATTCATTGGTGAAAAAGTAATGCTGTCTACCTGTACATAGATAGCGTAGTTTTGCAACCGGGATTTTATTTACAGTCGGGATAATTTTATGATAACTTTAACCGTCTTTGTAATGAAGTGTGTTTATACGGTGTACGTGTACGGTACAGGGTTTAAGGTTTAAGGTTCCTTGTACCGTACACCTTACACTGTACACCATCAACAATTGTGGCCGCTAAATGATTACCATCCAGCAACTGACCAAAACATACGGCCATCTCCAGGCTCTTTCCGGCGTTGATTTATCAGTGCAAAAGGGCGAACTGTTTGCGCTTCTGGGTCCCAATGGGGCCGGTAAAACGACCATGGTCCGGATTATGACCGGCCTGGCCAGGGCTGATTCAGGGACCGTATTGCTCAATGACACGGATATCAGCAAATATCCGACTGCAGCGAAGCTTCAGGTTGGGCTGGTCCCCCAGGTGCTGAATCTTGATACTGAGTTGACGGTATATCGTAATCTGGATCTTCATGGCCGTTTTTTTTTCCTTCCCAGCGATCAGCGCCATAAGCGGATTGAAGAATTATTGACTTATGTTGAGCTGTCTGATCGCGCCCAGACGCTGGTGAAGCATTTATCGGGAGGAATGAGGCGTCGATTGCTCATTGTCCGGGCCATGATGCATCAGCCGCGGATTCTTTTCATGGATGAGCCGACGGTGGGGTTGGATGCGGCCATCAGGCGGCGGACCTGGTCGATCATCCGGCGGATTCAAAATGAAGGAACAACAATCCTGTTGACCACTCACTATATTGAAGAGGCGGAATACCTGGCCGGCAGGGTAGCCTTTATTGACCGGGGTCAGATTGTCGCGGTTGATCAGCCGGAAACTCTGGTGCGGAGAATGGGCAGTTGGGCTGTAGACCGTCTGGTTGATAATGAACTGCAGACCGAGTGCTTCACCGATCGGGCCGCCGCCAAACAGGCTGCCGCCGATTTTCCGGGACGGGTGACCATAAGAAGGGTCAACCTGGAGGATGTTTTTCTTGATTTAACCGGCCGTAAGGTGGCTGAGGAATGAAGTTGCTGGAAAAGTATAGCATTTCAATGCTGGCGGGCAGTTGGGCAATCTTTTTGCGGGAGATGCTGATCCTGGGCAGCCGGGGGAAAAAAGTATTTATTTCCATGGCTGTTTCGCCGAGCCTTTACCTGGTGGCTTTTGGGCTTGGTGTTGGCCGTCATGTGCAGGTGGGCAGCCATTCATATCTTGAGTTTCTGATTCCGGGTCTGGTGGCCATGGGGACTATGAATCAGTCTTTCGGGATTGCTGGAGAAATCAACATTGCCCGTTTTTACTGGAAAATTTTTGAAGAATTTCAGGCCTCCCCCATTTCCGACCTGGCTTATGTGATTGGCGAAGTAATGGCCGGGATGGCCAAAGCCTTGATTTCCGTTATTATTGTCATTTTGTTGTCAGGTTTGTTCGGGGTGCAGCTTCACTTCCTGAACCCGGTTTTCTGGTTGGGTATTTTTCTGAATTCCTTTGTTTTTGCTTCCATGGCGGTGATGGCGGCCATGCTGGTGAAATCCCATGCCGACCAGGCCATGTTGTTTAATTTTATTATAACGCCGATGGCTTTTCTGGGGGGGACCTTTTTTCCGGTGGACAAGATGCCATCCTGGGTTCAGATGCTCCTGCAGGTGTTGCCTTTGACTCATGCTTCCCGTTTGATCCGCAACGGGGCCTATGGTCAGCCGGTGGAGCTTTTTCCAATCCTGGTTTTACTGGTCTTAGGTATAGTGTTTTTTCTGCTGGCACACCGTTCCGTCTGCCAGGCTCGCGATTGAGGGTTTAACTCAACTTTCTGACTTGCATTGTTGGGAACATATTAGCAGGATGTTCGGGCTTGGCTCATAGCGGTATTGGCCGCCGAACGAATCACACGATGTGATTCGCGGCGGACGCCTCGGAAGCCGGCCATGGACGGCCGGCGAGAATGAGCGAGAGCCA
>JAYEKE010000114.1 GCA_034660915.1 Pseudomonadota bacterium | reverse complement strand
CTAAAGGCTAAAGGCTAAAGGCTAAAGGTTCAAGGCTCAACTTTCTGAGTTGTTCTAAAAACAGCGGAAAGAAATTTACAAGGATGTTCAGGCATGGCTCTCGCTCATTCTCGCCGGCCGTCCATGGGCTGCCTGTGCGTGCCGCACGCAGACAGGCCGGCTTCCGAGGCGTCCGCCGCGAATCACGTCGTGTGATTCGTTCGGCGGCCAATACCGCCTGCCTGTCGGCAGACAGGCTATAAGCCAAGCCCAAACATCCGGTAAGTATGTCCCTGGCAACGCAAGTCAGAAAGTTGAGTTCAAGGTGTTTTTCCCTATACCGTACACCTTATACCGTAAACCGTATTTATATCCCACCCAGGTAGACGAAGGTTGCAGTATAACGAAGAAGATATATTTTTTTTTACGAAGACATCATCATATTTTGACCCGCTCAATATATTCACCGGTGCGGGTGTCTATTTTTAATCGGTCTCCCTCCTCGATAAACAAGGGTACCTGGATTTTGGCTCCAGTATCTACCGTTACCGGTTTGCTGGCTCCACTGGCAGTGTCCCCCTTGAGCCCTGGCTCAGCCTCCACCACCTCCAGTTCGACAAAAATCGGTAATTCCAGATTGATGGGTCGGTTCTGATAGAAAAGAATGCTGACGTTGGTGTTTTCCTGCAAAAAGTTCTTGCTGTCCCCAATAAGTTCAGCCGACAGGTCAATTTGTTCATAGTTGGCGTTGTCCATGAAATGATACTCGTCATCCTTGTAAAGGAACTGCATTTCCTTTTCTTCAATGTCGGGTTTGCCGACTTTTTCACCGGAACGGAAGGTCTTGTCAACAACTCTGCCGTTGAGCAGATTTTTTAGTTTCGTACGAACAAAAGCACCGCCTTTGCCGGGCTTAAAATGCTGGAAATCGACTATAATATAGGGTTCATTGCTCAATTCGATGCGCAGTCCCTTGCGGAAATCAGTGGTTGAATACATGTTTTCTTGCTCCTTACATTCTGTCTGTGTTGTTGAACGGGTTTATTGTTACTTTAGGTTGCGACTATCAGGATTACGGCTTATGGATGATGCAGACAGCAGCGGTCAGCAATTCCGGTGAGCATTCTATTCGATAATAGCCGATTCAAGCTGTTTGTCAAGGGTGGTCAATATCAGGCTTCCCTGGCTGGTAAGATAAATCATATCTTCCAGCCGGATTCCCCATTGATGGGGGAAATAGCAGCCTGGTTCAATGGTGAATACCATGTTGGCGGCCAAAGTATCGCTGGAACGGGAAGAAATGGATGGCGCTTCATGGATTTCCAGCCCAACTCCATGGCCGGTACCGTGACTGAAATATTCACCGTAACCGGCCTGCTCTAAGATTTCCCTGACAATATGGTCAAGTTCTTTGGCACTAATTTCAGGCCGGGCGGCCTTGATGCCGGCCTGCTGGGCCAGGAAGACCGCCTGGTAGACACGTTTTTGTTTTTCATTCGGTTCCCCGAGGAAAACAGTGCAGGTTTGATCACTGTGATATCCCTGATAGCAGGCTCCAAAGTCAATGGTTATCATATCTCCCGGGGCAATGGGTTTTTCTGAGGCGACGCCATGGGGCAGGGAGCTTCGATAGCCGCTGGCGACGATCAGGTCGAAAGCGGTTCCTTCCGCTCCTCGGCGTTTCATCTGATATTCCAGTTCCAGGGCGACATCTTGTTCGGTGATGCCGGGTTTGATCAGGGTGATCGTTTGCTGGTAAGCCTCTTCAGCGATGGCAATGGCCTCTTTAATTAGGGCCAGCTCTTCTTTATCCTTATGGAGTCTGGGGGTGCTGATCGGTTGCTGACAGAAAATGGTTTGTAAGCGGGGGATTCTTTTTTTCAGCTCCCGGTCGCGGAAGATGGAAAAGCTTTGTTCTTCAATTCCCAGTAAAGTAATTTTTCGTTCAGCCAGATTTGAACACATCTGATTGAAAGAATCAATCTGGACCAGGGAGATTTCCCCTGGAAGTTCGCTGGCGGCCTGGGTAGTATAACGGCCATCGGTAAAACAAGTTACCTCGTCTGCTTCAACCAGCAGAAAACCGCTGTCACCGGTGAAGCCACCGTAATATCGCAGGGATGGAAGGGTATGGAGGAAGAATGCCTCTGCCTGGTTTGCGGATAATTGAAGCTTGAGCTTGCTCAGATGGCGGCTGGCTGCCTGATTGTTGTTTTTCGGGATGTTCATGATTTTATTTGCAGCAGCAGAGCGGCGGCTTCAACTGCAAGCAGATAGCCGTGATAGCTAAAACCGCTGATCAGCCCGGCACAGACCGGGGAGGTAAGCGATGTGTGTCGGAAAGGCTCCCGCTTACTGATCTGACTTAGATGGATTTCGATGACCGGGATGGAAATAGCGGCAATAGCATCCCGGATGGCGATACTGGTATGGGTATAAGCCGCTGGATTGAGGATGACAGCCTTGCAATCATGGGCTGCTTCCTGCAGCAGATCAACGATTTCTCCTTCGTGATTGGTTTGAACGCAATGGACCTCCAAACCTAGTTGACTGGCCCGCTGGCTGATCTGTTCATTGATCAGGGGCAGGGTAGTGGTTCCGTAAATTTCCGGTTCGCGGTTTCCTAAGAGATTGAGATTCGGGCCATGGATAACCAGCAATGATGTCTTCATAATTCTTCCTTTATCTGCCTGAGAAATGTATTCAGATAATCAATCTGGGCTTTTATTATTGTGGTTTGGTCAGGAACATCGGGTTGTTTAGCTGTATATTCCCGGTCAATTTCTGTTAATATTTCCTGCATATGGGCATATTTTTCCGGATCCTGACCGTAAATTTCCTGGTATACCTGCCGGGCCTGTTGCCAATGGCCCTGGGAGAGCAGCAGTTGGGCCATGGTTTCAGTTCTTATGGTTGGGCCGCCATCGGTTTTGGTTGTATCGTCACTCATTTCTTTACTTCTCTACTTTCTGAGTTGCTCTAAAAACAGCTGAAAATAAATCTCCAGGGATGTTCCAGCATGGCTCTTGCTCATTCTCGCCGGCCGTCCATGGCCTGCCTGTGCGTGCCGCACGCAGACAGGCCGACTTGTGGGGACACCGCTAAAGCAATGTCCCCGGGCGTCCGTCGCGAATCACAATAGGGGACAGTTTTAAAACTGTCCCCACC
>JAYEKE010000113.1 GCA_034660915.1 Pseudomonadota bacterium | reverse complement strand
TTGCTGGTTTTAAAGGGCTCAAACAAACCCTCGGGCAGCAGCTCCGGCGAAATTCCCGGGCCGTCATCGGCAACCTCAATCACCGCCTGCCGGGATGATTCATCCTGCCGGACTCCAAGGCGGACGCAAGTCCCCTCGCCGCCGGACTCAAAGGCGTTGAGCAGCAAATTTTCGAAGACGGAGGCCAGCAGTTCAGGATCGCTCTCCAGCCACAAATCATCCCGGCAGTCAAGGACAATCTTAAGCGCCGGAAGTTTCTTTGCCAGCTGCCGGCGACAGTCTTCCAGCAACTGACAAAGCTGAAACTCCCGATTTTCCGGCACCAGCTCGTCTTTCAGACTTTTCAGGCGCACCTCCACCCGCCCCATCCTTTTTAAAGCGTCGTCCACCACTTCGAGCATATCCTGCTGAAATTCCGGCTCCCCGAGATGCTCCGGGGCGTTTTCCCGCAGCAGAGAAAGCATGGTGGCGGCGTTTTTAATATCATGGAGAACGAAAGCCGAGAGACGGTTCCAGGCCTGCTGTTCCCGGGCGTGGGCCAGTTTTTCAGCCATTCGCGCCGCCAGCAGGGATGAGGCCGCCTGACTGCCGAGGACGGTGAGCAGGTCAAAATCATCATGGCCATACACGCCGCCGGTATACTCCGGCCCCAGGCCGATCAGGCCCACCAGCTGATCGCCGATGGCGATGGGGGCCAGGAGGAGCAGATTGAGTGAAGTCAGGAAAACCTCTTTCTTTTTTGCCACCTCCTGCCAGGCCGGGTCCGGTTCTTTTTCCCGCAGCAGAAAATGGGAATGGGTTTTCACAAATCGCACCAGAAGATCATCGGCGGCCATGGTCAGTTTACCCTTCCCGACATCGTGATTTTCAGCCATATACACCAGCCGGTAGCCAGCGGATGAATCCCCGACCCAGATAAAAATCTCACTGGTATAAAGGCTTTCGGCCAGAACCCGGCGCAGGGCATCCACCACCCCGGCCTCGGTCATGGCCCCCTGGAGATGCTGGGAGAGGGCCAGCCACTCGTCCCGGTATTCGTACTTGTTGATATAAAAATGGGTGCTGATAAAAAAGTGAACCCGGCGGCGCAGTTTAGAGGAAAAGGCAAAAAGGCCGACGGCGACCAGTCCCAGTGCCAGGAGCAGCCACTTGAGGACGAAGGAAAACTGCAGATCAAACAAGCGCAGAACCATTGAGAGCAGGCCGAAACCGATCAGGTAGACGGCAATCAAACCGGGAACCACAAAGGAATAGACCACCTTGCGGGAAACGAAAATCTTGCGGTTCAGCAAGCGGTAATGAACCACGGCATAGGCCGTCAGGGCCCAGCCGACTGTCAGCAAAACCGCCAGCAGCCGCAGGTGGACGGGAACAATAACCAGGAAAGTAAGCCGGTAGGAGGCGGCCCAGGCCAGGGAACCGCAGACCAGGTAGCAGCCGACCACCAGGAATTTATACTCCCAGCGCCGGGCGGCATCAAGGGCGCGCCAGAACTGCTCCAGCCGCCAGGCGGCATAAAAAACCGCCACCAGGATAAAAATACTGACAAAATAGACCGGACTGTAGAGCTGAAAAAACAGCCGGCCTGCATCCATCCCCACCACCGGGGGACGAAACAGCAGGTAGAAGGCCCAGACGGCCACCGCCCCGCCGATGAAAATCTCGATCAGGAGATTTCTGGTCGTCCGGGAAACGCCTGTGGTCAGCGCCGATAACCGCAGGGCGAAGAAAAACCAGAGGTGGGCGAATACCACCTCGGAAAAAAACATCAGCCCGGCCACCCGGGGCTCCGGGTACCGGGCAAGGTAGAAATATTCCCCGGCCAGCAGCGGCAACGCCAGCAGAATCCGGACCAGGGAAAGGGAATAGCGCCGCTCGCCGCTGGACAGCCGGAAAATCAACAAGTCCGACAAGAGCAGCAAAACGTTCAAGGCATACAGAAATTTGAACAGCATGACAGGTGATGACCTTTCCCGGCTTTGCCGGCATTGATGACAGCGGCCAGCCGAACGGAAAAACTATACCGGAAGCGAATCAAGGAGTCAAAATAATTGCAGGCTGAAATATTCCTGAAAGAATCCCTTGTCCATTTCTCCCTAACCTTCCCAATCCTCAATTCTGATACCCACAATCCGACTGAACTCATTGGTATTATGAGTCACCAGAATTGCATCATATGCACGCGCAATTGCGGCAATCAGCATATCATTCGGACCGATCAATCTTCCCCCGGCGGTCAATTCCGCCCGGATCTGGCCATATTCTTCGGCACAGCGGTCATCGAATGGTAAACTTGCCAGGGGCGCAAAGAACTGTTTTAAGCGTTGGAGATTGGCACTCACCCTCTGACTGTACCTGGCGCCAAAAAACAGTTCCGCTTTGACAATACTGCATAAAGCGATTTCTGCAGGAGAACGGGAACGGAAATTACGCTCGATACCGGCATGCCTTTCGTTGAGCAGATGAATACATACATTGCTGTCGAGTAAATACATCTACCCCATCTCCAATCGTTGTTCATATTCACCCTGTTCCGGACGTTCAAGCACCTCCCCTTCCCAGGAACCGAAAACCTTAAAATAATCTTCGGGCCATTGAGAACAGATTTCGTTTTTCACCAGGCGGGCCAGGTATTTAGATACCGACAGCTGCGCGTGTCTGGCCTTCTGCTGGAATTGTTCAGCCACTTCGTCCGGAACATAGCAATGTAATTGAGCCATAAATCCTCCAAATATATTCTATATGTTTATCGTTAATATTATATGGAAATTTCTTCTTTTGTCAAGCTGTTGCTAATCCACCGCAACCCAGGCGGTCAAACTATTGCTCTTCGGCACAACTTACCTGCCCCCTATCCTGTAAAATTTCCCGACACCATTTTCCCGCCATTTTCACCCTGCTCACCGTCTTTTCCGGCGTTGCGAGCCCAAATCACGGTATCTTGCTGATTTTACAGAATTTTTCAGCTCCCAGGGCCGACTGCTGCCGTTCCTCAACCATGTCGGATATCTTTACATTTTCCCACCCAGCCGCTGAAGACAATCATAAACATCCTGTCATTTCAAGCAGTTGCACAGCTGGAATAAAGGTTGCTTTCTATATAATTGAATTCAGCAAACAGCATATTTTTTGATTTTTAATCATAACGAGGAA
>JAYEKE010000112.1 GCA_034660915.1 Pseudomonadota bacterium | reverse complement strand
GGCATTGACCGCCGAACGAATCACCACGACGGTGATTCGCGGCGGGCACCTCGGAGCTGCACACGATGTGCAGCGAGAATGAGCGAGAGCCATGCCGGAACATCCTTAAAAACAAATTTTTTCAAGCCCTGCCTGTCGGCAGACAGGTGTTTTTTCATAACTCAGAAAGTTGACATACACTTAAACTGAGCGATTAGCAGTTAGCTGTTAGCAGTTAGCTGTTAGCAATTAGCCTTTAATAATCAGGACTTTACGTTGATTAGTAACAACATCCATTGGGTGAACATGTATAATATTAGACATTTTGTAATCATTGAGCTAATAGCTAAGTGCTAAAAGCTAAACGCTTAATTCAGGATACAATTTAATGGGCTTTCTTTGCATCATTTAAACATCTTCCTGGCATTTTCCAGATCGGCAGGATAATCTACTTCAGACCATAATAAACCGGCAACAGAACAAGTCCAAACAGGTTGAGTCTGAGCCATTTCATTGATCACCGACAAATACCAGCGCTTTCTGGCCGCCGGTTCCTTGAGCGCCTGCTCCATGGCCGCGCGAAACCATGCCGCCCCCGGTTCCCGAAAAAGGATCATCCCGATGGACTCGGCATCCACCTCACCGGGTACCAGGGTTTTTCCTATTTGCAGCAACCGTCTACCATCAAGCTGGACCTTCATATCATCAGCATCATATTCTTTTTTATGGCTGATGGTTACCGTAACTTCATGCTTCGGCGTTTGCAGCAGGCGTTCAGGAATAGCCGCTTCAAACAGAGTATCTCCATTAATCAGCAGAAAATCACCTGCCATTTTTTCCCTAACCTTCCAGCAACTGACCAAGTTGTCAGATGTAGAGTACTCGGCGTTAAGATAAGTTTCAACGTTCTGCGGACCGGAATAATGTTTGAGCAAGGATTCAACTTTGTCAGCACCATAGCCAACCACTACCGTTATCTGCTCTACGCCGCAAATCGCAAGGGCATCTAATTGTCGTTCAAGCAAAGTTTTATCACCGATCGGCAAAAGGCATTTAGGCATTTCGCTGGTCAATGGCAACAAACGCTTTCCCTGGCCAGCGCTTAAAATAATCGCTTTCACTCTTTGTTCCCCTTTTTTTCAACTTGCAAAGAACTGCCCCGAATATTATGGAAGCACTTTATGATAATTTCAAGAATTGTTTATGAAACGCTGCTGACATACCATAATTAAACCACAAAAACAATCATCCGCATTAACGAGAGACAGCCTTCACAGTCAAGTATTGCCATGCAGGCCCAAACCCTGTATAGTTTTCCCTGAATTACAACATAATCCTTACATCTACCGCAATTGACTGACCATGAAAATTATTGATCGTTATATAATCCAGGAAATCGGCAAGCCCATGATTGTGGTCTGCCTGGTTCTGGTAAGCATTTTCGCCGGATACTGTGCCACCCGCTACCTGGCCGATGCAAGCATAGGACTCCTGTCAGCCAAGACGGTCTTCAACCTGATCCTGCTGAAAGTTATTATCGCCCTAGAAGTCCTGATACCAACAACCATCTATCTCTCGGTAGTTCTTGGCCTTGGTCGTTTATATACAGATTTGGAGATGACAGCCCTTGAATCATGTGGGGTAAAACGCAGCAGAATTCATCGAAATGTTCTGTCAATTGCCATCCTGATCAGCCTGCTGGTAGCCAGTCTCTCACTGTTCATTAGACCATGGGCATACCGTACCGCTTACCAGTTAAAAAACTTTGAAGAAAGCCACTTTAAGATAAAGAGGATGGAACCGGCCTCTTTCTATGAACTTGAATCAGGAAAACGGGTTATTTTTGCCCAGCGGGTCAATCGACAAAAACAACGGGCACAACAGATTTTCATCCACACCAAAGTAGAAGGAAAACAACAGATTATCACGGCAAAGGAAGTTTCTCAGCAAACTGATCCCTTTAGCGACAATGATACTCTGGTTTTCCAGGATGGGACAATATTTGAACTATCATCATCCGGTCGGGGGGATACAACCGTGGGTTTCAAACAATACACCCTTTCCCTCAGCCCTTCGGAAGCCCCGCCCATAACCAAAATAAAAGCCACTTCCACCGGCAGTCTGCTTCACTCAGACAAGTCATTGGCAATTGCCGAACTTCAGTGGCGCTTTTCAACCCCGCTCACCGCCATCATCCTGGCGTTATTGGGCATCCCGCTCAGCCAGACCAGTCCCCGCCGGGGAAAATACGCGAAGGTAGTACTGGCAGTAGCTATTTACGGTATTTTTTACACCCTCAGCCTGGCAACTAAAACCTGGATTGGAGAGCAGGTTATCAGCCCCTGGCCGGGAATCTGGGCAATTGAAGGGGTAATGGCCCTCTTGTTATTGATCACCACCATAAGCTTTTTTCAGAAGTGGCATATACCTAAAAAAAGCTGAAAGAAATTTCCAGGGATGTTCCGGCATGGCGATACAAGTCAGAAAGTTGAGTTGTACCACAGACAAACCATGAAAATAACCGACCGTTATATTATCAGAAACTTTCTCCAGGCATCCCTCCTGGTTACCGCCATTCTGCTCTTCCTTTTCAGTTTTATCGAATTGATGGGGCAATTAAAGGATATCGGCACCGGTCATTACCAGTTGGGCGATGCCTTTCGTTATGTTATCCTGACCACCCCTAAACGCTGGTTTGATCTTCTCCCGGTCGCCACCCTGCTGGGCAGCATCATCGGCCTGGGACTCCTTGCTGATCATAATGAACTTTTAGCCATGCAGGCCGCTGGTCTCAGACCCTGGAGAATCTGTCTGCCGATACTGATTATCGTGATTCTTTTCATGGTGATTGCGGGTATTTCCGCCGAATTTATTATTCCACCACTGGAACAACAGGCCCGAACCCAGCGACTACTTGCGCTTTCCGACACCGGCATGATTATGACTAAAGATGAATTCTGGATTCGATCGGGAAATAACATCATTCGGATAGGAAAACCATCAACACTGGACACTATGGCCGACATGGATATCTACGAATGTGACCAGCAGGGCCAGCTGAAAACATACCTGCACAGTCCCAAAGCTGATATTGTTGATAAACAAATCTGGCGATTACAGAATGTTGAAAAGAGAGAATTCACTAAAGAGGGCATAAGCAGGCAAACTATCACCCAGCTCA
>JAYEKE010000111.1 GCA_034660915.1 Pseudomonadota bacterium | reverse complement strand
TCGCCGCCGGCAACCTTGAGTCGATGCTGGATGTAGTGGCGGACATCATCGACAGTCAGGCCCGTAAGGTGGGCGTGAACCGTAACTCTCTGGGTGAACTGGCGCAGACTGCGGCGCTGCAGCTTTTCCTTAAGTTCCGGCTGCCCCACCAGAATAATTTGAATAAGATGTTCTTTTTCTGTTTCCAGGTTGGAAAGCAAGCGGATTTCTTCAATAGTTTCCGCCGGTAGATTCTGGGCTTCATCAATAATCAAAATGGCTCGTTGCTGGTTAGCATAGATCTGGAGCAGAAAATTATGTAGATGTTCCAGTAAAACGGTTTTATCGTTATCGGTGCTGACCAGCTCATATTCCTGACAGAGCATCTTCAGTAACTGGGTGGGGCTGACATCAGGATTGTTGATCAGGGCTAAGTGGAGGTTTTTGGGGATTTTATTAATTAAATGGTTGATCAGGGTAGTCTTGCCGGAACCGACTTCACCGGTGATGACCCCGAAGCCTTTATTCTCGGTGATGGTGTATTCCAGGTGGGTGTAGGCGTTTTCGTGTCCGCCGCTCCAAAACAGATAGGCGGGATCAGGATTAAGGTTAAAAGGCTTTTCTTTCAGGCCATAAAATGATTTATACAATGTTTTCCCTGGTTTTTCTCTTTTGAATAACTAATTTATTACCTTATTCATAATGCTGCCTAATACCGGTTTGTCCTGTAGTAATTCCATTGCTTGTTTGATTTCCCCACGGCTGCTCTTTTCCATTTCAACTACCAGCATAATGCTGTCAATGAAACTTGAAAAAACCAGGGCATCGGCACAGGTAAGCAGTGGTGAGCTGTCGAATATCAGATAACGATCAGCATAACGGGTTTTCATTTCTCTGACCAGAGATTTCATCTGCGGGGCGCCAAGAAGTTCGGTAGAATTGGTTAATGGTTTTCCTCCCGGCAGGATAGTCAAGTTGTCAAAACCGGGATTGATCAGCAGTTCAGGGAGATCGGCTTTGCCAAGCAGGTAATCGGAAAGTCCCCGCTCAGCGCTCAGACCAAAATAGCGATGAATAGAAGGGTGTCGAAGATCAGCATCCACCAGCAGGACGGTGCGGTTGATTTCCTGGGCCATGCTTAAAGCCAGATTGATAGCCGTGAGGGTTGTTCCGGTGCCGGCGGTAGGACTGGTGAGCAGCAGGCTGTTGCCCCGGATTTCCTTGAAATGATCCAATATCCGGGTGCGGAGAATTTTTACCTGATCTCCTGCTTTCCGGGCCTGGCAATCGAAAATTATTTTATTATTGTGTAGCCGTTGTGGATCACAGGGGGATACCCGGGTTTGGACAGAGGATTGACTGCTCTCTGGTTGTTTAAGCTGTTGTTGTGCCGTGCTGTCGGAGTTGTTTTCACTTATCGTAACCGTTACTGTAGGGGCAGACTCCTGTTGCCGGGCTTCTTTTGCTTTTTCTAAGGCTTTCTTAAGTTTACTCATTTAATTAATCCTCAATCCTTATTCCTTTGGATCCCTGGCAATTTGAAAAATTATAGTCTGGAAAACTTGCGCTGGAGTTTGAGCGTCAGGATGTCCAATGGCATGACATACAGGTGAAACAAGAGAAGCCCCAGGGCGATGACAAGCCCCAAGATAAGAACAACGATAAGTTTTTTGTTCCGTTTCTGTCGCCGTTCCTTATCGCTTTCCATCAGGGGGATGGAAGTGAGTACCGGTAGACCGGTTAAACGTCCGAGTTCCTCTTCTGTTTTAATCGCGTCATTCAGGTTTTCCCGTACCGCAGCCAAGCCAACGCCGGCCCCCAGAGCCAGGACAAAGCCGATCAGGACAATGGCCAGACGGTTTGGTTTTGCCGGTCTTTCAGGGGTAAGAGCAGGATCAATAATAGTAAATCGTTCTGCCTGTTGAGATTCTTCCATTTCCTGTGAAACCTTGGCCTCCAGGAGCTTATTCATGATCTCCTGGTATTTTGCCTGGTCTGTCTGCTGGTCACGGATCAGGTCATTGTATTCCTTTTCCACCAATGGAATATTGTCAATCAACTGCTGATAATGGTTGATCTTTTCTTCAATCCGCTTTTTTTCCTGTTTGAGAGAGTTGATTTCCATGGTGGCCGAGGCAATCTGGGTTTTCAGGTTGATGTAGGCCGGGTTTTCCGGATTGTTTTCGCTCGCCGCATTGATGGCGGTTTGTGATTGCTGCTTTTCAATCTGCTGTTTCAGCAGTTTAATCTCTTTTTCCAGCTTGATGACATCAGGATGCTTAGGCCCCAGTTTACCTTTCAGGATTGCCAGCCTGTCTTCACTGTCCTTTAACCGCTTTATTTTTCCCAGAGAGTCATTAGTGTCACCGACTTTTGTTTCAAGTTCGGCAATTTCACCTATCATTCTTTTCACATCCGGGTGCTTGTCGGACAGCCGGGATTGTAGACTGATCAACTGCAGGCGTAAATATTTCAGTCGTTCCCGGGGATTCATTACGGTTTTACCTTCATCGGTGACTACCGGCAGCAGGGGGTCGACATTGGCAAGCTGCCCCTCCAGGTATATTTTACGTTCTTGTTGCGAGCGAATTTGCATGGCAGCCTGATCAATCTGCTGGTTCAGCCGGGAAAGGGCCTGCATGTTGACGGACCGGTATTCCGGCAGTTCCTGGCCGTGCTGCTGCTTGAATTGACTGATCTTTGATTCTTGTTCACCAATCTTTTCTTTTAAATTTTTCAGCTCTTTTTCCAGGAACGTGGTGATGTTGCTGGCCCGTTGTTCCCTGGTTTTCAGGTTGGCTTCCAGGTATAGAGAGGTAAGTTTATTGGTGACTTTCTGGACCGTAGAGGGATTCTCACCTTCGTATGCAAGAGAGAAAGCGATAGTTGCCGTGGTCGACCGGCCCGTACGCCGGTCAGTGACCTCAGTGTTAATCATTTCAAAATTGATGGCATCGCGCATTTTCTGGACAATTTCTTCGGTGGTGAAGCGGTCGCGCATGTCCGGATAAAGATTGAACTGGTTGATGATTTCCAGCAGCCGCGGCCGGCTCAAAATCTGCTGGGTGATGACCTGCAGCCGTTCTTCAACGTAGCTGGTGATAGTGGTTTGAACAAACTCCTGGGGTATTTGCTGCTCTTCGATCAGAATAGTGCTTTGGGAGCGGTAGACCGGCGGCAGGACAAAGGCAACGATGACGCTCAGGGTAAAAATAGAGGCAAAAGTGACCAGAAAAAGAATCTTCTGTCTTCTGATAATTCCTTTGATAGCTTGCAGATCAATCTGTTCATTCATAGTTCTAGTCTCATAATTATTAGCTCAGCAATGATCATCATCCAAAAATTCTATGGTTGGGGAAAACGGAAATTCAGGGACAGCCAGATCCGGTTGCGATCGTAGCGTTGGTTGCTGGTCAGAATTTTATCATATACTTCAGCGTAGGAATAGGTCAGGACCAGGGAGTGCTGCTCAGTCAATTTATAGCTGATACTGGGGGTCAGGTTGAAATAGCGGCTGTCTTCATCGGAAAAATCACTGTCCGATTCGGAGTAGGAAAGAGATGTCGACAATCGGGCCCGCCAGCGGGCGGTGATCTCATAGCCGGCGGTAAAGTGAAAACGATCACGTTCAATACTTTCACCGCTTGAACCGTAACTGAGATCACGGTTATAACCCAGCTCGACCGTCCAGCGTTCGGCGGTTTTTTTCAGGGAGATATCAGCAACCCCGCCCCAGTTATCATCATTTTCCGTCCTGGTGACCAGGATCGGAACCAATATCCCTGGAGGAATTAGGATATAGCGGATTTCCTGCTGGTCATAACTGCTTTCGGTGTATCTGACCCCGGCAAACATGCTCAGGTTCAAAGTTTCACTGAAAGGATGTTCAAAACCCAGGGAGAGTCCATAGTTGTCTACCTGGCTGACATCGGAATCATAATAGTAGTAGTAAGGTTGCAGGATGATAACATCACGCATGTTGGCCAGCTGATGCTGAAAAGTGCCGGTGACTGATTGGAAGTCGTAGTCAAGGTTTAAGTAGCCGTCGTAATTGGTTTGTCCGAAACCGTATTCGAGCTGGCAGTTGCTGACCTCGGACAAACGATAGCCGAAACCGCCGCCAAGGCTGTAGCGCCGGCGGTCTTCACGGTAATTGACCAGGCCGGTTTCTTCCAGTTCCGATTCCAGGGTGGTATCTTTGATGTAAGAACCCCGGCCGGTGAGGGAAAATTTTTCGGTCAGCAGGTATTCGCCGTCCAGATTGCAGCGCAGATATTCATCATCCAGGTCGGTTTCATCGTTATAGCGGAGGATGTCAGCACCCATCCGGTTGTTGATTGTCAGCCGTTCGCTGGCATATTTGAATGTCAGGGACGGGCTGATGGTGGCCAGGTAATCGTCTGTTTCATCCTGATTATCAAAAGTGATATTATCGTCATATTCGCCTTTGATGCTGATGGCCGGTTCCCAGCTGAAATCCGCGGATCGGGCAGCCCCGGGCAGCAGGAAAAATGAAAATATGAGCAAAAGAAGTATTGCTGCCGGACGAAAAAGCATGGTCATGGGACCACCACCACATCACCGCGTTTCAGGATGATGTTTTGTTCCAGGTTCTTGCCTTTTTCCACGTCGTCGTAATCGAAAGGTATTTTTATCGATTTTCCATTTTGCCGGCGGATGATGAAGATTTTTCCGGTGGCGGCAAAGGGATTCAGCCCACCGGCCATAGCCAGGATCTGCATGACGGTGGTATCCTGATTAATGGGGAATTGACCCGGGCGGTTTACCTTGCCGATGACGTAGCCCTGGAGGCTGTTGATCTGGACCAGCATCACCGTCACCGTGGCATCAGGGATGAAATCATTAAGACGTTTAGCGATTTCCTGTCGCAGGGCCGGTACCGTCAGGTTGGTAACCTTGATATCATTGATGAGCGGGAAGGAAATAACCCCGTCGGGAGGCACAATCAGCTGCCGGCTGAGGCTTTCATCCTTCCAGACCGAAATCTCCAGCACATCCCCCGGTCCAATGGTATATGATTTTTCCGCTGCCAGGGCCAAACCGGCAAGATTGAGAATAAATAAGACCAGGAGCAGGTACCGGAATACTCGCTTCATTGTGATGTCCTCCTTTATATTTAAGATGCGACCCTCCTGCTGCCTCGATTATTATTTACTCAACTTTCTGAGTTTTTTGGAAATCCTATAAATCTGTAACTTATTGATTTTATTGTTTAACATTTCCCTGTGTTTCTGCACGCCATAAAGTAAATATTCGACTTTGTCTATAGATTGACAAATTTTTATTATTTCTCACAGAGACACGGAGTCACAGAGGGCAAATGACTGGGGTTCTCTGTGGCTTTGTGCCTCTGTGAGAGTATTTTTATCTTTTCTGAAAACGTAGTCGAATGTTTACTCAGAAAGTTGAGTTATTTACCTTGGAATTTTGCCGCTCTCTTCTCAATGAACGCGTTCAATCCTTCGGTGGCGTCATCGCTGGCGAAGGCTTCCTTGAAGGCATCACATTCAATCCGCAATCCGTCCTTCATCTCCTGGTTAAATCCCTGGTAGATGGCTTTCTTGGCGCAGCCGATGCCGATCACCGCCTTGGCAGCCATTTCTCTGGCAAAAGCCATGGTTTGGTCCACCACCTCATCGCCGGGCAGCAGTTTTTCCACCAGTCCCAGTTCCAGGGCTTGCTGAGGTTTGATCTGGGTGGCGGTGGAGATAAAATAGAGGGCCTTTTTGGGTCCCAGCAGCCGGCCCAGGCGCTGGGTGCCGCCGGCACCGGGAAGAATGCCGAGGGTAGTTTCCGGTAATCCAAGGGTTGGAGTACGTTCTTTGTCTTTGATGGTTATTGATTCAGCCATAAAACGGAAATCACAGGCCAGGGCCAGTTCCAGCCCGCCACCCAGGGCATAGCCACTGATGGCGGCGATGGATATTTTCGGCATGTCTTCCAGCATCTGGTTGACTTCCTGCAGCCGCGCGGAAATGTCCCAGGCCTGGTCAGTAGTCATTTCGGCAAACATCTTGATATCGGCCCCGGCAACAAAAAAGCCGGGAATTTTACTGGCAATAACCAGTACTTTTGCTTCATCATTGTCGCGCAGTTCGGCAAAGGCTTTCGCCAGCTCTTCCACTACTTCACGGTTAAGAGAATTTGCCGGGGGCCGGTTCAGCCAGATGGTTCCAACTCCGTCAGTAATTTCAACATTCATAAATTGATAGCTCATAACTTCCTCCATAAAAAAGTTGTTAAAAAATACGGTTGTTAAACAAAAAATAACTATGTTTTAACCTGGTGAAAATCGCCGTAATCCCAGCCTGTAACTGCCTGTAAAGCTTAGCTAGTAACACAGATTTCCGTGCATGACAAGTGGTTTAAGGTTGTTCTATCCGATTATTCCAAATCATTTCAAACTTGACGTCCAGGATTTTATTTTGCTATGAACAAGTTTGGTTTGTATTGAGCTATTTTAGTTATTTGCCGAATGTTTCTTAACCTGTCATTTAGTCTGGAGTATTGTTTTAATGAAATGTCCGGCCTTTGTTGATACTCATCTTCACTTAAGTCTCGGGGGTGACCCGCGGGAAAACGCCCGGCGGCAATATGCTGCCGGTATCGGTCTGGTGCGTGATGCCGGGGATCGTGATGGCTGTCTGGATGGAGTTGATTTTTCACCATTGCAGGTGGTTCGCACCGGTCCGGCACTTTTTAAACCCGGCTATTACGGTGCTTTTATCGGTGATCAGCGGGATTTGAACCTGGAAGAAAAGATTTCTTCTTCGCCATCCAAATTTGTCAAGGTATTGCTTACCGGCCTGGTCTCATTTGATGAATATGGAGTTATCGGCAAAACCCAGTGGTCGGCGGAGGAATTGCGGGAGATAGTGGCAACTGCCGGGCGTCATGGGAAGAAGGTCATGGCCCATGTCAATTCGGACGCGGCCTGCCGGATGGCGGTTGAAGCCGGTGTCCACAGTATTGAACATGGATATTTTATCGGTCGTGATACTTTGAAAATGATGGCTGACCGGCGGATTTACTGGACCCCGACGGTGGCGGCGATGGCCAATCAGTTGCAGGATCCGGACAGCCGTTTTTCTCCCGCTCAGTGCCGGGTGATTGAAAGAAATTACCGCCGTCAGCTGGAGATGATTAATTTTGCTTATGAGATCGGTACCCCCCTGACCATTGGTACCGATTCCGGGTCCTATAATGTGTTTCATGGTGAGGTCTTTTTTCAGGAGCTTGAACTGTATCGCCAGGCCGGAATCAGCCATGATGACCTGCTGAAGATGGCAAGTGTTGCCGGTTGGGAGATGCTGGAAGTCCCGGTTGGCCGCTGGATCGATATTGATTTTGACCGGTTCCCGGCTGCCGGTTGTGTAGGTGCGGAAATAAAGCCGGCAGGGAATGCCAGCTAGCTTCCATTTAAAAACACAACTTTCTGACTTGCATTGTCAGGGATACCTTACAGGATGTTCGGGCCTGGCTCACAGCGGTATTGGCCGCCGAACGAATCACACGAGGTGATTCGCGGCGGACGCCTCGGAAGCCGGCCATGGACGGCCGGCGAGAATGAGTGAGAGCCATGCCGGAACATCCCTGGAATTTTCTTTCAGTTGTTTTTAGAACAACTCAGAAAGTTGAGTTAAAAAATTACAAACTTTTGCTGAATTTTCTTTAACCGGCAACTATTTCGTTGACATGCCGACCGATAGTAGTTAAATAATTATAAGCATATTCTAATATTTCGAAGTGGTGCTCATCCGGAAACTTTCATTTCCTGATGGACGCTTTCGGCGATCAGTAGCCAGCTGTCAGAAATACATTGGAAAAACAGATGGTTAAGCTGGCTGCTGAGTAAACATTCGACTACGTTTTCAGAAAAGATAAAAATACTCTCACAGAGGCACAAAGTCACAGAGAACCCGAGTCATTTGCCCTCTGTGACTCCGTGTCTCTGTGAGAAATAAAAAAACTGGTAATTATTCAGCGTAATTTTTTTTTCTCGCGCCCGTTCGTTTCACTCACTCAAGACGCAAAGAGCGCAAAGAAAAACGACAGACGATATAGCAAATTGAACTCTTCGCGGTCTTTGCGGCTTAGCGCGAGAATTAAAAAAATTGACGGATATTAGGTCCAAGAATTTGCCAATTTATAAACAAAGTCGAATGCTTACGCTGCTGAAAGCTGAGAGCTAATCGTCCATCCGGAAACAGCAGTTACCGGATGGAAACCGGGTGGTTTTAATTTAATGATTGAATGGCTGGAAAATCTTGGGGCTAATGCCTTGGGAACGCTGATAGAAATTGGCCGGGCCGGGGTTTTTCTGTTCTGGTCGGTGGTCGGGATTTTTCGGCCGCCTTTTAAAATTATGCCGATCATCAAACAGATTCATGTGATTGGGGCGACGTCTTTTACGGTGATATTTTTCACCGGGGCTTTTGTCGGCATGGTTCTGGGCCTCCAGGGATATTATACCCTGAGGATGTTTGGTGCCGAGGGGGCTCTCGGTTCAGCGGTGGCCTTAAGCCTGGTCAGGGAACTGGGACCGGTGTTAACCGGGCTGATGGTGACCGGACGGGTTGGTTCTTCCATCTGTGCCGAAGTTGGGATCATGAGAATTTCAGAGCAGATTGATGCTCTTGAGTGTATGGCTATTGATCCTTACCGTTATCTTATCTCGCCAAAAGTTGTTGCCAGCCTTATTACTTTGCCGCTGCTGACCGCCATCTTTAACATTGTCGGCCTCATGGGTGGTTTTCTGGTGGGGGTGCGGCTGCTGGGGGGGAGTGAAGGTGCCTACATGGCGACGATGAAATCATCGGTCCTGGCGGCGGATATCCGCATGTGCTTTATTAAATCAGTCTGTTTTGCGATTCTGATTGTCTGGATTTGTGCTGATCGTGGTTATTGGGTTCATAAAAGTCGGAATGGTTTCGGTGCTGAAGGAGTAAGTCGGGCTACCACTCACGCGGTAGTGATTTCTTCCGTGGCGATTCTGGTGGCTGACTATATAATTACTTCAATTTTGCTGTAAATTTTTATTTTGACGGTATTGAAATACCTGAATTGAGCGATTAGCTTTTAGCCGTTAGCGATTAGTTTAATGATTATAAGGGATTTCACTATTATAGATACAGTTATCTGTTGGGTACTGTGTATTATTAACGTAATGCCTTAATTTTACCCAGCTAAATGCTAAGAGCTAACTGCTAATTGCTTTACTTAGGAAATAGTATGACTTGTGAAAATTGCTGTATTGAGTTGGTCGGGATAGAAAAATCTTTTGGCAAACAGAAGGTTTTGCGGGGGGTAAACCTGCCTATCCGCCGGGGCTTGACGACGGTTATTGTCGGGGAAAGCGGCCAGGGAAAGAGTGTTCTGCTCAAACATATTCTGGGATTGGTTTCCCCTGATGCCGGCCAGGTGACAGTTGAAGGGCAGGATGTGACCAGGCTCAGACGATCCGAACTGAAAAGCCTGCGGACCCGATTCGGGGTGTTATTCCAGGGTGCCGCATTGTTTGATTCCCTGACAGTTTTTGATAATATCGCTCTGCCGCTGAGGGAGCGGACCCGAATGCCGGCAGCCGAAGTGCGGGAAAAGGTCCATGCAACTCTTGAATTGCTGGGATTGACCGGCAGTGAGGATAAATATCCGGCTCAACTCAGCGGCGGGATGAAAAAACGGGTGGGGCTGGCCCGGGCATTGCAGCTGGATCCTGAAATCCTTCTCTTTGATGAGCCCACCACCGGTCTTGATCCGGTGAAAAGTCATGAAGTTTACCAGATGTTTCATGAGACCCAGAAAAAGTTGGGGTATACCAGCATCATAGTCAGCCATGATATTCCAAAAATCTTCAACCTGGCTGATTATATTGCTCTGCTTCATGAAGGGGTTATCCAGATATGCGCAACCCCGGAGGATATCCAGCGCTGTGAAATACCGCTGGTCAAAGCTTTTGTTGAACGGGTGATGGGGAAAATGTACACCAGTGAAATTGAAGACCTGGAGTTGGCTGCCGGACTTTAAATGATAACTGACTCAACTTTCTTAAGTTGCTCTAAAAATAGTTGTAAGACATTTTCAGGGATGTTCCGGCATGGCTTTCGCTCATTCTCGCCGGCCGTCCATGGCCGGCTTCCGAGGCGTCCGCCGCGAATCACATCGTGTGATTCGTTCGGCGGCCAATACCGCTGTGAGCCAAGCCCGAACATCCTGTGATGCCTTGGCAATACAAGTCAGAAAGTTGAGTATCTAAGTTAAGCGATCAACACAGTTAGTGCTCATCCGGAAATAATTTATAAATATTTTGGGGAATAAGCATGGCGAAAAAAAGATTTAACATTGAGTTGGCAGTGGGTGTCTTTATGTTGATAGGCCTGCTGGCGGTTGCCTACCTGGCGATTAATCTGGGCGGTATTGATTTGTTTGGGGGCAATTATACCAGAATTTCGGCCCAGTTTGATTCGGTTTCCGGATTAAAAGAGGGAGCCCGGGTGGAAATTGCTGGTGTACTGGTGGGTAAAGTTGAGAAAATCTCGTTGAATAAGTATGATATGGCCACGGTGGAACTGTTAATTTTTCCCGAAGTCAAGCTGCAGAGCGACGTTATTGCCTCGGTTAAAACCCAGGGAATTATCGGTGATAAATTTATTAAGATTTATCCCGGAGGTGACGATGTCTATCTTGGTGATGGTGACCAGATAACGGAAACCGAATCAGCCATTGATCTGGAGGATTTGATCAGCAAGTATGTATTCGGCGATGTGTGATGGATTGTAATTTCATTGAGTAGCTTTAAGTTAAAACCTAAGCTGAGCTATTAGCGGTTAGCCATTAACAATTAGCTTTTAAAAATCATGGATTTACGTTGATTAGTAACAACACCCAACGGGTGAAGATTGGCGATATTAAACATATTGTAATTATTAAGCTAACAGCTAACTGCTAAAAGCTAATCGCTTAATTTAGGTAAAAAGGAGAATTTTGAGATGATTGCTGCCAGGAGGATTGTGGGACGGAAAAAGTTATGGCCGGGTCTTACGTTGTTCTTATTTTTGCTGGCCGTTATGGCCTTTGGTGTGGTCTTGGTTTCCCCGGCAGCAGCGGCTGATCAGCAGTTGAATGGGGAAACAGCCGATGAATTTTCCGATGAATATGCCGATACCGATAATATGATTGCCGATCCTCTGGAATCATATAACCGGATCATGTTTACTTTTAACGACCGCTTTTATTTCTGGTTTTTGAAACCGGTTTCCCAGGGATATGGCAAGGTAGTTCCCGAACCCCTGAGAATCGGGGTCAGGAATTTCTTTACCAATCTCAGTGCTCCCATTCGGTTGTTGAATTGTCTGCTGCAAGGGAAATTTACCGCTTTCGGTGATGAACTGAGCCGTTTTTTGCTGAACAGTACGGCGGGTGTTGCCGGCCTGATGGATCCGGCATCCTATGATGGGATGAAGAAATATGATGAAGATTTTTCCCAGACCCTGGGTTTTTATGGAATGGGGCATGGATTCTATTTTGTCTGGCCTTTTTTCGGTCCTTCCAGTGTCCGGGGGACAGCGGGTCTGGCTGCAGACTACTTTACCGAACCACTCACCTGGATATACTGGGATAATATTGAAACAGGTATTGCTGTTGGCAGTGGCAAAATGGTTAACCGTACATCTTTGACCATTGGTACGTATGAAGACTTGATCAAAGCGGTCCTGGATCCTTACGTGGCAGTGAGAAATGCCTATTATCAAAACCAATTGAAAAAGGTTGAAGAATGATGAAACGAACGTGCATGAAATCTCCTTTTGTGGTTTTTATGGTGGTGCTGGCTACGATTTTTTTCGTCGGTATCTCCTTTTCCCTGGCGGCGGAAAGCGAGGCTGCTTTATCCCCCCAGCAGCAGTTGAAATCCGGTATTGATAATTTGATTGAGGTTTTGTCTGATGAAAGCCTGAAAGGTGAAGCCGGCAAAGAACTGCTGGAAGAGAAGGTTGTCCAGCTTTTTAAACAGCACTTTGATTTGAGCTATACCTCCAAGATGTGTCTGGGGCGCCATTGGCGCAAAATTTCGGCGGCGGAAAAAGATGAGTTTGTCGGTTTGTTCTCGGATTTATTGAAAAGTACCTATGTCGGCAGGGTTGACGAATATTCCGGTGAAACGGTTAGTTATAATAAGGAGATAATGCAGGGGAGTAAATCCCTGGTGAAAACAGTGGTTATCAGTAAAGGCAAGGAAATCCCCGTGGATTATAAAATGATCGACCGGGATGGCAGCTGGCTGGTTTATGATGTGATTATCGAAGGAGTGAGCATGGTGCGTAATTACCGCAGCCAGTTTTCTTCCATTTTGCAGAAAAAGAAATTTGCCGAATTGCTTGACCAAATACGGGATAAAATTGCCCAGAACCAGGCGGAAAAAGATGCTGCCAAGGAGCCGCAAAAAGGATGAATCCCGGACCATTGACCTCCATTGATTTAACCACCACCTGCCCGAAGATTGGCGTCTTCCGCTACATGGATGCTGAAGATTGGGGAATTTATAAGTCCTACCTGGAGCAGGCCAGTTATACTGCCGGCGATATCCTTTACCGTGAAGGTGATGCTGGGGATTTCCTTGCCTATATTGTCAGCGGCCATCTTGAAGCCCTCAAAGAGACTGAATTTCTGGCCAAACCGGTAATCCTGGCCAAGTTTTTTGCCGGTTCGCTGGTTGGTGAAATGGCTTTTCTGGACGGCAGTCGCCGGTCGGTGAGCATCAAGGTGATTGAAGACTCCGAGCTGTTGATTTTTACTCGCCAATCCCAGGCCAAACTTCTGGATGAAGCTCCCCGGGTGATGGCAAAACTTTTTAACGGTATTTCCCATCTGCTCAGCCTCCGCCTGCGGCGGGCTAACGATCGACTGGCTACCCTTTTCTAGGAGACCGTCTGAAACAGCCCCAGTTAAATCTCGTAAATATTCGACTAATTCTAAAAACAACCAACGGTAATGCACTATTCAAAAAATCGAACTCTTTTTTGCCGCTTTGGTGACCCCATTTTCTTTTCTCATGGAGGCACAGAGCCACAGAGGGATGTGGGAGAATCTTGCTTTTCTCCGTGTCTTTGTGACCTAAACTGAGCGATTAGCCTTTAAAGGTTTAAGGTGTAAGGTGTA
>JAYEKE010000110.1 GCA_034660915.1 Pseudomonadota bacterium | reverse complement strand
GATGGGCAGTTTATACTGCTTGTAATCATCTATTTCCTGGGCCAGCAGCACCCTTTTTCCCTTCCTGGTTTCCATCACCCGGAAATACCAGGGGTAGTCTTTGCCCAGGAGGATAAACTTCTGATTGCTGAATTCCACTACCAGGGATGCCAGCTTGGTGTCCGGTTTTTCATCAACGGTCACCGGCAGGCCCAGGGTGACATAAATCTCATCCTTGCCGTTATGGTTGAAATCCCCGAAATGAAGGCTTAAAAGAATAAAATCTTTACGGGGCAGCCGGTAGCGGGCAACAGGTTTGAGCTGATCCCCGTCAATCCGGAAAGCCTCCACCCAGTTAGTATTCAACATTACCAGTTCATCCCGACCGTTGCCGTTCAGGTCGGCAAAAACCAGGCGGTTATAGGGGCCTTTAAGCTCAATCTTGCCGGTCATCCCGGCGCCGGAAACCCGGGCGGCCCGGGTGAAAGATGTACTCCGTCCTGCTGACGAGGGATGCTGATTTCCGGCCGCCAGACCGCCCTGGAGCGGCAGGCCGAAGGGTGCGGCCAGTGGCAGCCGGTAGGGGAGATTGTAGGCAGTGCTGAAAAGGACGGTGCCTTCGGAGAAATCCGTCAGCCGGCCGACCACCTGGTTGCCCCGGCCTTCCAGGCGGATGAGCAGGGGCCGGATGCCGGTTTCAACGCCGTAGCGCAGTTCCCGGGATGATTTCAGCGCGTAGGGAATCCGGACTCGTTGCAAATCGGCAACCAGATCAAGAAAGGGACGTATGCGCTGGGGGTTGGCTAAATTGGTATAGATGTAAAGGCGATTGTAGGAATAGGGAAACAACGGTGCTCCCCGGGGGATATTACCGCTGCCGTCAATGATGACGCCGCGACTCTGACTGCCCAGTCTTTGAGTAATGCGGATAAGAGCGGCATCGTCCTGCAGGGGCAGGGGAACGCCGGGCAGGGCGTTATTCTTAACTGCAACCACCGAGCCGACCGTCAGCTGGGGGGCGACGATTTCCATGATTACCGTCTCGCCCTGGACCATGGTTACCCGACCGGCCTGGCTGTTACCCGACGCCAGCCGGGACCCGGCCTGGCTGATCAGCTGCTGCCAGCTGCCGGCAGCAGCGGTTAAGGGAAAAGCAATGAAGAAAAGTAAAACAAAAAAGAGTGTGACGGTGAAACGTTGCCGGTTTATGTTCCGGGTGGATGCTGGCATGAATGATCTCCAAAAAGATATCCACCACAGAGACACGGAGGGCACAGAGAAGGGCGCTTGCATTGTTCTTTCCTCTGAGACCTCTGTGCCTCTGTGGTAAAATAAAGGTACGACAATTCTGCAAAATGAGTGTCGCATAGTAAGGAAAGCGGGGCGAAAATGCAAGCAAAAAACCCGGCCCCCAAAAGGGCCGGGTTTTCAGTACAAGAACAGTAAAGATTGAATCAGCTTACCATTTCCAACCCAGTTCCAAAGCCGTCAGGATGGCGTCCTCATCATCATAGTCGGGGCCGTACATGGCTTCATTGAAATCCTCGATGCCGTCACCAACGACGAAGTAGCTGGCGGTCAGGCTGGTGTAGAAGTTTGGCGAGAACGAATATTTCAACTGGCCGTCGATGGTCCAGCCGATCTCGTCGTCGATACTTCCGGACAGCCCGTTGGCTTCGAGCAGGGAGTCTTCCTCGTCATACTCGAGATAGCAGACCCGGATGTTGTAGCTGGCTTTTTGGATCTTACCCTTGGCACCGGCGGCTAAGAAGAGCAGCCCGGGGTTATTACCGGAACCAGCACCACCGATACCGCCATAGTTGTAGCCTTTGGTGGAGCGCTCGGTGGAGAGGGCGTACAGTGGTGCGCCAAAGCCGGCACCGCCGCCGAAATGCTCGTAAAGGATCGAGCCATCCATGCCGTAGGGGGTGTAGCGGGCGATGTTGGTAATGCCGACAAAACCTTCAGCGTCATCATCGAGGGGATCATCGTCACCCTGCTGCCAGGTGCAGGTGACATAAGGGTTGAATTCCTGGCTCAGGGCCAGAGTTAAACCAGCAAAAGCGGCCCAGGCGTCGATGTCCACATCGTCTTCATTGGGGCCGTAGTGGTCATAAGCATCATTCATTTCACCGCCGGCGTAGGCGATTTCAAAGGAAGGCTTGAAGATGCCGATGTTGCCGTGCCCTTCCAAACCGGAATACCAGGCATCGGAATCAACGCCGTCTTTGCATGCCGCGGAACCCATGTCGCTGAAGGCGATGAAGGGGCTGACGGTAAACTTGGCGTTATCACCGGCGCAGAAGGTGTAGTTCAGTTTGCCGTAGTAGACATACCAGTCGTAATCGTTGGGCGCGTTGCCGGTGATGACGCCGGCGTCGTGGAGGTCATCGGTATCGTTGACGAGCATCATGGTGAGATCCCAGTTGAGGGTCTTGTTGCCGCCGGTTAGGGCCATGAAGGGATGGTCATCGCCATAGACCAGACCACCGGTCTTGATGTCGAGAAATTTAACATCCCAGCCGACCGAGAATTTGACCGGACCGAATTTGTACCAGAAATTGGAGCGCTCGACGCTGAACTCGGAACCATAATCGGATCCTCCCAAGCCTTCATGACCGTACGTATTGCGGTCGGTGTTGGCCTTGGACATATGGATATCGTCTTCAAGGATGAATTTGAAGCCCCATTTGCCGTCCTGGCCGACGCCCTTCCAGCCCATGCGAAATTCATTGCGGACGAAGAAGCCGGCGCCGAAGCCACCCTCGGTAAGGATCGCGGCGTCTTTGGAGTCATCATCAAAGTCGAAATTCCGATAGTAAGAGGGAATTATCCGGTTGCTGCCGAACAGGGTAATGTCAACGCCTTTGCTGGTGCTGACCGAGCCTTCACCCATGGCGGCAAAGGATGCCGCGGCGGTGGCAAAAATAAACACCACGCAAATCAGTAGTGCCATCATGCTTTTTTTCATAAGTTTACTCCTTTTGCTTATTCATTAATGTAAAATAGTTACTGACAAATCATTTCAAGGTGAAATAATTTTCTCACCACCCCCTCCTTAAAGGCTGGCAAGGTACTGCTCCTCTCTTCCCACCTCCCTTCATTTATAAATTTAACTTGTTGAATAACTCTCTCGGTTATTGCCTGTCAAAGCTTTAAATAATAATTCATCTCCATATGAAGACAATTATAACGACAGGCAATATAACAGTATTTTGGCTGATAACAGCTTGAATTTGTTTTGTCAACCACTTTTTTAGAAAAATCTAATGTTATCTTTATGTTTTTTATATGGATCAAAATATTTTTTTACCATGAAGCATGAAGAGCTTGAAGAATCTCTAGCTGAACTTCATGTCCTTCAATCCTTCATGGCGATGAAATAATATTGACGATGATATATTCAGATATGTTTGGTTATGGCCATGACGCCCCAGTTCTACCAGAAAATTATTGTAGATTTGATTGCCAATTTACAATTGACAATGTTTTGTTTATCCTTTATAGTCCATAAAAACCATGCATTCAACCCCCGCGACAGAAATTTTCCTCGAAAAATTGGGATTACGTGCCATGTATAAACGCAATGTTGAAAAGTACCTGTCATCAATCTCCACGAAGTACAGATGTATTACCCTGATCGGTCCGCGTCAGTCGGGAAAGACCACCCTGGCCAGAAAATTTTTCAAAGGTTTTGCTTACTATAACTTTGAAAATCCCGATATTCGGGACGCGGCCCTCTACGACCCGCGACATTTCCTTGGCGGCATAACGTCGTCGGCAATTCTCGACGAGATTCAAAAAGTGCCGGAAATCGTTTCCTACTTGCAGGAGATCATAGACGACGGGGAAGACAAACGCCGGTTTGTCCTTACCGGCTCCAACAACCTGAAAATATCAGAAAAGATATCTCAAAGTCTTGCCGGCAGGACCCGCATAATCGAGATACTGCCATTCGCCCGAAACGAGTTTCCCGCCGAGGTCAGGTTCAACGATATCGACAACACCCTCTTTTACGGCAGCTATCCAAGGATATTCCATGAACAACTCGATCCGACGGAATGGCTTGGCGATTATCTGGCTACTTATGTTGAAAAGGATATTAGAAACATAATCAATATAGAAAACCTCAGGTCTTTCGACAATTTTTTAAGGCTTACAGCCGGGAGAACCGGACAACTTGTAAATTACAGCTCGCTTGCCGGCGATGCCGGAATAACCCACCCCACTGTGCAAAAGTGGTTGAGCGCCCTTGAGACAAGCTATATCTGTTTTATTCTGCAACCCCATTTTAAAAACTTCAGCAAACGGATAACCAAGGCCCCCAAGATATATTTTTACGATACCGGGCTTCTATGCTATTTGCTCAGGATAAACCAGGTTGATCAACTCAAGATACATCCGTTAAGAGGCGCAATCTTCGAAAACTGGATTATTTCCGAATATCTCAAAAGTTTCACCAATCAGGGCAGAGAGGCGCCGCTTTATTTCTGGCGTGACCAGCACGGCCATGAGGTGGACCTGGTAATCGACAATGGAATAGATCTTGATCTCATAGAGATAAAGAGCAGTATGACGTTCAGCAGGGACTGTTTCAAGAATATAAACTGGCTCAACAAACTCCAGGGTAAAAACGACGGCATCTGTATCTATGGTGGAGAAAAAGAAATTGACCTTGGCCATCAAAAGGTTATCCCCTGGCACAGGAATTTCGCGAAAATCAAGTGGAATATGAAAAGCCGATGCGCAGGGAACTGATTTTCTTCACAACCTCTTCTCCGGAAGAATTCTGCTTCCGATTTAGGAGTTCTGGGGACAGTATACATAACTATCCGTCAGGGAAGAGAATTAGCGCCTTATGCCTGGAAAGGAAATGGTGCTCAGGTTTCAACCCACGTCTTTCTTCAGACAAACTCATTGAGAAAAAGATGGGCCGGACAGCTTCTGATTCCATTTTTATCTACAATGTCTGCTTCACCCGTTAATAAAACCTGGGTAGCACTTACCCGCGGAAATCTCTTTTTGAGATATTTGAGGGCTCGACTCCCACTTTTATCGGCTGTTTTACACTCGATGAAATGGATGGGCCGATTGTCTTCCATCAACACAAAGTCCACCTCTCTTTTGTCAATATCCCTGAAAAAACGCAGTTCCATCTCCCTGCCTTCAGTATCCTGAAGAAAACAACACCACTTCATCAGGTGACAGGCCACCAGGTTTTCAAACCGTTTCCCCCCCGCTTTCACCAGGGTCCAATCCCAATGATAATGCTTGGCTTCTTTTTTTACCGCCCTGATTTTGGGAGCCCCGAAGGGGGGGATGCGAAACAGCATATAAAGATTTTCCAGCATGGTCAACCAGCGGGAGACCGACTGGTGGGATACCTGCAGATCCTCGCGCAACCCGTTAAGAGATAGTGGAGAGCCCACAAGTTCCGGTAAACGCAAAGCCAGTTTTTCGATGCTGCTGATATCCTGGACCCGTTCCAGATCCCGCAGATCTTCCCTGATCAGCCGGGTACGGTAATCACGACTCCACCTCTTTGCCTCCTTTTCAGATGCCAGCAGGTAGGGCTCCGGAAAACCACCGTAACTGAGAAGATCCATGACGGTATCGGGGGTGGGACTATGAAGCTCGGCAAGGGTCAGGGGGAACAGGCGGTAAAAATAATAGCGACCCTGGAGTGAATCACCACCGCGACGGTAATAATCCAACCTGGCGCTGCCGGTCACCAGAATCTGCAGCTCATAACCTCGTTTATCAAAAAGACCTTTCAAAACCTGGCGCCAACGATTATATTTATGTATTTCATCCAGGACCAGGCAGCCAGGGCCTGCCGGGAAACGCTCTCTTAAAATATTTTCCCGGTCTTTCGCGTCATCCCAGTTCAGGTAACGGCCTTTCTGCTCGTGGAGGGAAAAATCAATCAGGTGTTTAGCCAGAGTTGTTTTACCGCTTTGCCTGGGACCACCGATAAAAACCATTTTTCGGCTTATGTCCTGTTTCACAAAGGGGGCGATATAACGTTCCATGTATGCGGGCATTTTTATTGACATCCTTAAAAACTCGTGAGTTTTTTACGATACAGATAAAACTATACGTTTAAAATCGTTACCCGTCAAGTGATTTTTCAAGGCAGCTTCAAAAATTGCTCAAATACTGGTCTCTTATACCTTGATAATATTTTCCTCATCCCCGGTCAGCTGTTTAACGCCGTCAGCGGTTAAAAGATAGGTATTTTCAATGGTGGCCACCCCGAGGCCGGGGAAGATGAATTTTGGTTCGAGGGCAAAGACCATCCCCGGTTCCAGTATCTGCTGGCTGCCCCGGGCCAGAAAGGGGAATTCGTCCACTTCAAGGCCGACCCCATGGCCGACAAAAGAAACCCGGTCGCAGCCGCTACCGAGAAAATTATCGCCGTAGCCCATTTTATCTGCCAGGTCCATGGCCGTCTCAAAGATGGATTCAGCCTTCACTCCCGGTTTTATGGCCGCCAGCAGCCGGCGATTGAGTTCCAGCAACTCCTGGTGGGCCCGGGCCAGTTTTTTATCCGGTTTTCCGAGACAGAACATCCGGGTCGCGTCACTGAGGTAGCCATTATGATTGATCATGAAGTCAATGCTGACCGGGATGCCCGGCTCCAGAGGGTTAATGGTTGCTCCCTGGGGAAAGGCCGGGCTGAGGCCGATGCCGTTGGTTGGTGCGTCCATATAGCCGCGAGTGGCGGCGGCAGCGCCGGAAATCACGTGGCCGAAAAAAAGTTCATTATTCCAGCCGTGCATGCGGGCGATGCCCAGATGTCCCCGGATTCTGGCCTGGTATTCCAGCTCCGCCTGCAGCTCGATCTCGGTGGTCCCCGGCCTGATCAGGGTTTTGGCGACGGCAAAGACTTCACTGGCAATCCGGCAGGCTTTTTTGATGCATTCCAGTTCATAGTCGCTTTTCAAAGCCCGCAGGCTGCGGATGAGCGGGCTGATATCGCTCAGTTGAATTTGAGCAAGCTCATTAACATAGCGCTGAAATATCCGGGTCGGCAGGACGTCAAGTTCCAGGCCTAAGGATGTTCCCGCCGGCAGCCGGTCCTTGATTTCCCGGCAGGTTTTGTCAATCGTCTCCAAAGGCCGGATATCGTTCAGCGGGGATTCGGTCCGGGCCCGCTCGAGGCTGCGACGGATCCAGAAAACCGGCTCCCCCCGGGCGGGGATAAACAGGACACCACTTTGCATCGTCCCGGCAAAATAGAAAATATCGGTATTCTGCAGCAGCAGACAGCCGCCAAAGCCAGGTTCAATCAGGCTTTTCTGCAGGGCGGTAATTCTTGAGGAAATTTCCGCTGCCGGTACTAAAGCATAAAATTCGTTGAATTTCTGCAGAGACGCGGCGGTTTGCTGGTCAGGAGGGGTCACAGTTTTTCTTCGATGCGGTTGATGTAGGACTCGATTTCATTTTTCAGCTTGCTCAGTTCCTTGAGCCGGGTATCAATCTCGGTGCTGTGGCGATGGAGGAGTTCCACCACCCGGGGCAGGACCTTCTTGTTGGACCGGTGAATGGAGTATATCCGCTCCAGTTCGGCCATGTCATTCAGCGACAGGCCCAGGAGTTTGAGTTTTTTGATAAACCGCAGGCGACGCAGATCGTTATCCGTATAGATGCGCCGGCCGCCCTCCATCCTTTTGACCGTATTGAGCAGGCCGATTTCCTCATAATAACGGATGGTCCGGGAGCTCATATCCAGCATCTTGCCCATCTCTCCGATGCGATAAGCTTTGAGGGGAGGGGCATTTTTGCTCTTGGCTTCAGTCATTGCTGTTCTCGCTCTAGCAGCAAAATTTTATATGATGAAAAAACCATGTTACACTTTAATTTCAGTTTCCTTTAGCGCTAAGAGCTCAGAATGTCAACCTTTTTCAGGGAACAAAAGCGCTAAGATGAGAGTTTGATTGTCGCTGGGTGGTAAAAAGTGAGCGGTTAATTTTTTCCGTTATAATTCAATAGTTATGGGCATTTAACTATCTATTGCCAGGATCAGTGTCCGACTGATGTCGGCAAAAAATAATTTTTATTTTTTTCTCATTTGCCAGCTTACGTTAGCTGATTTTAGTTGACAAAGAAAATTATATGTTATATTTGGGCCTTCGTTGATATAAAAATGTTTTATGCTGAATCTAAGGATGGAAACCAGTTAGAGGGAAAGAATGGCTACTGCGCAGAATGAACCTTTGTTGAAAATCGATAATGTATCCCTGAGCTTCGGCGGGGTGAACGCCCTGCTGGGGGTCAGTATTGAGGTGCAAAAAGGGGAAATATTTTCGATTATCGGCCCCAATGGTGCCGGTAAATCCAGTTTGTTTAATTCCATCAGTGGGTTGTATCATCCCCAGCGGGGAAAAATTTATTTCAAGGGGCAGGACATAACTACTATGGCCCCTCACAAAATAACCGCCCTGGGAATCGCCCGAACCTTTCAGAATATCGAGCTTTTCAAGGGAATGACGGTGCTCGATAACCTGATGCTGGGCCGGCATATATTGATGAAAACCGGCTTGCTCAGCGGCGGTCTCTTTTTCGGCAAGGCCCAGCGTGAAGAACTGGCCCACCGGAAAGTGGTCGAAGAAATTATTGATTTTCTGGAGATTGAGCACATCCGGAAAACCCAGGTGGCCATGTTGCCCTACGGCTTGCAGAAGCGACTGGAATTGGGCCGGGCCCTGGCCCTCGAACCGGACCTGCTGATTATTGATGAACCGATGGCGGGGATGAACCTGGAAGAAACCGAGGATATGGCCCGTTTTATCCTTGATATCAACCAGGAGCGCAAGATAACCGTTTTCCTGATTGAACATGATATGGGAGTGGTAATGGATATCTCCGACCGGGTGTCCGTCCTTGATTTTGGTGAGCTGCTGGCTACGGGAACCCCCGAAGAAGTGCAGCAGGATCCGCTGGTGGTAAAGGCTTACCTGGGTGATGAGGATGTTGATTTGTATAAGAGGTAAAAGGCTAAAGGCTAAAGGCTAAAGGCTAAAGGTTCAAGGCTAAAGGATAAAGGATAAAGGTTCAAGGCTCAAGGATAAAGGTTTAAGGTGTAAGGTAAAAGATTATGACGGACAAAACCCTTCCGAAATTACTGATCCGTAACGCCAAAAAATACGGTCATTCCCGGCATGCCATGCGGGAAAAGGATTATGGCATCTGGCTGAGCTTTACCTGGCAGGAGTATTTTGACCATGTGAAGTACTTTGCCCTGGGGCTGGCGGCGTTGGGAATCAAAAAAGATGATAAAGTTGCCATTATCGGCGACAACCGGCCTGAATGGATTTATGCCGAGCTGGCCTCCCAGTGTCTGGGAGCGATTCCCATCGGCATCTATCAGGATTCCATCCTCAAGGAAGTTTCCTACATCATTGATCTGGCAAAGGCCAGGCTGGTGGTGGCGGAAGATCAGGAGCAGGTGGACAAGATCTTTGATATGCGCGAGGACCTGCCCTCGGTGGAGAAGGTCATCTATCATGATGATAAGGGCATGTACAGTTATGACGATCCCTCGCTGCTTTTCTTCCCGGATGTGGAGGAAATGGGGCGGAAATTCGAACAGGAGCATCCCGGTTATTTTGATGAGCAGGTTGCGGCGATCAAAGAGGACGATGTGGCTTCTATCTGTACCACCTCGGGAACCACCGGCAACCCTAAACTTTCCATGCTCAGCCATAAGAATCTTTTGAGCATGGCAAAAAATCTGGGCGAGGTTGATCCGAAATATGAATCGGACGATTTTGTTTCTTTTCTGCCTCTGCCCTGGATCGGCGAACAAATGATGGGTATTTCCAGTGCCCTGCTTTTCGGTTTTACGGTGAATTTTCCTGAAAAACCGGAGACAGCCCAGGAAAATATTCGTGAGATTGGTCCCCACGTCATGTTTTCCCCGCCCCGGGTGTGGGAGAATATGGCTGCCAGCGTCCAGGTCCGAATCATGGATGCCTCGCCGATGAAGCGCTTTTTTTTCAACAAGTGCCTGCCTATTGGTTACCATTGGGCTGATTTGAAATTTGAGAAGAAAACCCCGACGCTGATGGATAAGGTCAAATACAAGCTGGCCTACTGGCTGGTTTTCCGGGCGCTTAAGGACCGGCTTGGTTTCAGCAATATTCGCAGTGCTTCCACCGGTGGCGCCGCCCTGGGGCCGGACACTTTCCGTTTTTTCCATGCTTTGGGAGTGAATCTGAAGCAGATTTACGGCCAGACCGAGATCTCCGGGATTTCCTGTATCCATCGTGATGGGGATGTGGATTTTGATTCAGTTGGCGTGCCGATTCCGGAAACTGAAATCAAGATTACCGAGGAAGGGGAGATCATTTCCCGCAGTCCTTCTCTCTTCCTGGGGTATTATGAAAACAAGGAGGCAACCGAAGAAACCATTGTTGATGGCTGGCTCCACTCAGGTGATGCCGGTTACTTTAGTGATAAGGGGCACCTGGTGGTTATCGACCGGGTGAAGGATGTCATGACCCTGCGGGATGGGACCAAATTTTCACCCCAGTTTATTGAAAACAAACTCAAATTCAGTCCTTATATCAAGGAAGCGGTGGCCATTGGCCATGAGCGGGACTATATTATCGCCATGATCTGCATTGATTTTCCCATTGTCGGCAAATGGGCGGAAAACAACCGGCTGGCTTATACCACCTATACGGATCTTGCCTCTCAGGATCCGGTGTATGAAATGATCGAAAAAGAAGTGGTCAAGGTGAATAAAAGCCTGCCTGAGTCTGCCCACATTGAGAAATTTGTGCTGCTTTACAAGGAGTTGGATGCTGATGATGACGAGCTGACCCGGACCAGGAAGGTGCGGCGGCGCTTTGTTGATCAGAAGTACAGTGAGATTATTGAAGGGATGTATGAAGGGAATAAAATAATTCCCATTGAAACTCCGATTAAATATCAGGATGGAACGGTGAAAATCCTGAAAATCAAGCTGAAAGTCAAGGAGTTTTCCGGGGGAGGCGGTAAATAGATGGAATTTTTTCTGCAACTGGTTGTCAGTGGCATCGTGGTCGGCAGTATTTATGCCTTGGTTGCCTTGGGTTTTGTCTTGATTTACAAGGCCACCGGGGTTATTAACTTTGCTCAGGGCGAGTTCCTGATGGTGGGGGCTTACATCTGCCTGGGGATGGTGACCACCTTGCACATTCCCTTCTGGATTGCCTTTTTCCTGACCATGGCGGTGACGGTGGTGTTGGGTTTGATCATCGAGAAAGTCGCTTTGCGACCGATGATCGGTGAGCCGATTATTTCCATCATTATGCTGACCATTGGTTTGTCAAGCGTCTTGAAAGGTGCGGTTCAGGTGTTTTGGGGACCCAACAACCGGGTTTACCCGCAGATTTTTTCCCAGGTTCCCTTGCATATTGGCCCGGTGGTTGTTTCCCAGGTCTATCTCTGGAGCGTCGGTTTTGCCTTTCTTTTTCTGCTGTTGTTTACCCTGTTTTTCCGTTTTTCTCCCTCCGGCATCGCTATGCGGGCGGTGGCTGACGACCAGCAGGCGGCACTTTCCATGGGCATCAGCGTCAAAAAGGTTTTTGCCATGGCCTGGTGTATTGCTTTTCTGGTGGCCGGGGTCGGTGGAGTCTTTTTGGGTAATATCAACGGGGTCAATATCTCCCTGGGATTTTTTGGCCTCAAGGTTTTTCCAGCGGTTATTCTCGGCGGACTTGACAGTATTCCCGGAGCAATTCTTGGTGGTCTGATCATCGGCGTGCTTGAGGCGCTGACCGGGGGCTATATTGATCCTATTATTGGTGGTGGAACTGCCGAGGTGGCTCCCTTCGTGGTCCTGGTGATTATCCTGATGATCAAGCCGTATGGATTTTTTGGCACCGAAGAGATTGAGAAAGTGTAATCAGCCGGTGAAATCTTTTATTAAGCCGACAAAAATAATAAAACTTGTTTTTACTGTTAATTATGATTTAAGGTAAGAATGTTATGAGTGCCCATATTTGTGGAGATTATAAGACCACTTACAAAGAGGACATGGTCCTTTTTCAGACCACTTTTTCCAAATTCTGGATTATTGCTTTTATTATTGCCCTGTACGCGATCCCGTTGCTTTTGGGGAATTATACCCTCTATGTGGGGAACCTGATCTGCATCGCGATCATCGGGGCCATGGGAATTAGTATCTTAACCGGGTTTACCGGCCAGATATCCCTGGGACATGGGGCGTTTATCGGTATCGGTGCCTATGCCTCCGGCTACCTGACCATGAAGCTGGGGTTTCCCTTCATTGTGGCTCTGCCCTGTGCCGGCCTTATAACCGCCCTTTTCGGGATGATTTTCGGTATCCCCTCGCTGCGGCTCAAAGGGCTTTATCTGGCCATTGCCACCCTGGCGGCCCAGTTCATCATCGAATACCTGATGGTGCATATGGAATTTATTACCAACGGGGTCCTGGGGATGATGATTGATCCTCCCTCGATTTTTGGTTTCAGCTTCGATACGGACCTGAAATATTTTTATCTGACGGCGTCCGTGGCTGTTCTGGCCACCCTGTATGCCAAGAATATTGTCAGAACCAGGCCGGGACGGGCTTTTATCGCTATTCGCGACCGTTATATTTCGGCTGAAGTCATGGGGGTCAACCTGTTCAAGTATAAGCTGATGGCCTTTGGTATCAGTTCCTTTCTGGCTGGAGTTGCCGGATGTCTCTGGGCTCATTATGTTACCATTATTACCCCGGAACATTTTACCATCGGGGTATCGATTGAATACCTGGCCATGATTATTATCGGCGGCCTCGGCCATGTGATCGGCGCTATTTTCGGGGCCATCTTCATGGTTCTGCTGCCGGAGGTTCTGCGTTTTCTCAGTGAGGTGCTGTCTGGTCAATTTCCCATGATCGTCAATATTTTTGCCGCCCTTAAACAGGTTGTATTCGGGGCGATTATCATTGGTTTCCTAGTCTACGAGCCCGATGGCCTGGCCCATCGCTGGCAGATGATTAAGGCATACTGGAAGCTGTGGCCGTTTTCTTATTAAAAGAAAGGTAAAAGGCTAAAGGTAAAAGGCTAAAGGAAAAAGGCTAAAGGTAAAAGGCTAAAGGAAAAAGGCTAAAGGAAAAAGGCTAAAGGAAAAAGGCTAAAGGTAAAAGGTAAAAGGTAGTGGGAAGTGGGGTCGCCGGGATTGGGGACATTCTTGACTTCCCGCATAGAAACAG
>JAYEKE010000109.1 GCA_034660915.1 Pseudomonadota bacterium | reverse complement strand
AGCCTTGCATAAGTTTCTTCATCGGAACCTTTGCCTGACGGCAAAGAACCCGTGAAGCACTTAACAATTTCTTGTTTTTTATACCCCTCAAGGGGGTAAGGTGGTCTGAGGTTCTTCATATGAACACCCCCGATATTGAACATGAGCTAGACCAGTTGCGTCAAAAGATAGATGACATTGATGACCGGTTTGTTTCCCTGCTGGCAGAACGCCGGGAATTGGTTGAAGAGGTTATTCAACTCAAAAAAAAGTATCGTCTTCCTGTCTATCACCCCGCCAGAGAGGAAAATCTCATTTCCCAACGCCGGAAGCAAGGCAGTTGTGAAGGACTGGATCCTGATTTTATTGAAGAGTTGTATCGTCTTATACTGCGCCATTCACGGGTATCACAAAGCCAACAATTATCCCGGAAGGCTATCAAGCCGGGAGCTGCAATTCTGTTGGTTGGCGGATCAGGTGAAATGGGCCGCTATTTCCATCGATGGTTCAATGCCGCTGGTTACCGGGTGCGGATTCTGGATCAAGATGACTGGACTCAGGTGGCTTCCCTCTGCCAGGAGATTGATCTGGCACTGGTAGGAGTTCCCATTGAGGCAACTGCTGAGGTTATCCGAAATCTGGGTCCTTATCTGCCTGAAGAGGCAATTCTTGCTGATATTACCAGTATCAAAGAATTGCCATTACAGGCCATGCTGAAAGCCCACCGGGGACCGGTTATCGGACTCCACCCATTATTTGGCCCCGACACTTCAACCATGGATAAACAGATTGTGGTGAAAACCCCGGGAAGGATGCCGGAACAGTGTCAATGGCTTATGGACCAGTTAAATGCCTGGGGGGCAATTACGGTAACTACCGACGCCCATGAACATGATGAAGTCATGGCTTATGTCCAGGCGCTGCGCCACTTTGCCACTTTTGGTTTCGGCCGCTTCCTCTATCAACAAAAGGCTGACATATTCAAATCCCTTGAATTTTCCAGTCCCATTTACCGTTTGGAACTGGGGATGGTCGGCAGGCTGTTCGCGCAGGACCCCAAGCTCTACGCGGAAATTATTTTCGCCACTCCTGAGCGACAGGAACTCTTAAAATCATATCTTGCCTCCATGGTTGAACAGCTTGAAATGTTGAATACTGCGGATAAAGAAGAATTCTGCCGGGAATTCAGCCGTATATCGGCATGGTTTGGACCTTTTGGTGACCAGGCAATGAGGGAGAGCAGCTACCTGATAGATAAATTAATTGAACGTTTTTAATTCTTGAGGATCGGCCAGGAATTCAGCATTGTAAGGGTAAGTAGATAAGTATTATTCAGTCATCTAAACCAGGAAGCTGGTCCAGAATCATTTCCACCGGCGTTAGATGTTTCTTCCGGTTATTACAGGTTTTACAGCAGGGAACCAAATTGCCTCTATTGCTTTTCCCGCCCCGGGAAAGTGGCACAATATGATCCATGGTCAAATCCTCAGGACGGCATTTTTGCTGACAATAGTAGCAGATACCCGCAGCCAGTTTGTTACGCCACCAGGTGGAATGTCGGAGATTGCGGGCTTTTTCCCTTTCCCGGGCCACATGCCGTTCATCTTTATCGATATGAATCCAGTCAGACACAAAAAATTCTCTATGAGGGTGATTTTCCGGCAGCAAGGATCGGGGACATTGCTTTAGCGACGTCCCCTTGCCGAAGCTGTAATCAGTGACAGTTTTTTAAAGCTGTCACCACAGGCGAGGTTGTTAGCAGCCGGATGAAATTACCACATAATAGCATAATGCATCCGGTTGAACAAGAAAATGGAAGATAAATGAATTGCCGGCAGTCAGATTGCCAGGTCAATCTGCTGTATCGTGCCCACTGTACCTTGTTCCTGGACGTAGATACCACTGGAACTGATTTGACCCAATAATCGGTTTTGATTATCTTTCAACTGGAAAGGGGTGTCAAGATGACCAAGATAAATAGCACCGATATCTTTCTGACCCAGGGCAAACAGGTAAGATTTACCTGATTCATCCATACTCCATATCCTTAAGCGATCGAATACCGAATCATTTTCATCAATCCATTGATTTCCATCTTCATCAAAAGCAGCAAGCTCCTGAAACCCACTGCCACTCTGGGGACCAAACAATTCACTGCCGTTATTGACAACTCCATCATTGTTGCGATCCAGGGCGAGAAAACCGCTCCCCGGTTGCAACATGGAAATCTGTTCCTCATTCCCATCACTATCCAGGTCGAAAGCAAATTTCTGTTCTGTGAGACCAGCACTATGGCCATCATAATTAATGACCAGCGGGTCGGTCAATTTAGCATCTCCAGCTCTTATCGAGACATCCAGACTCTGATGAAATTCCCTGCTCATATTCAGCTCAACAGAAAAGTTGATTTCCCGATTGTCTGCAGTCCTGATAACTCCATCAGCATTAAATGACATCTTTTCTTCTTCATGGTAACTTTCATGATAATCATATTCCAGGCCTGCTCCACCTGTCTGTCCATCCGCCGTTTGTATGCCATTATCATGGTTCTGTTTTTTAAAACCCTTTCCGGAAACAATATGCAATGATATCTTTTTCCCGGTTAATCGTTCCCACAGTTTTTCCAGAATCATGAGTTTTTGCTTATCTTCAGGTGATATTTCAATAGAAATATCATCACTGCCGGAAGCTGCTCGGGTTTTTGTTCTCGGCTGATGATGGTGGTGGTATGACTTCATCAGTTGTTTGAAAAGTTTTTTTGCAGAGGTGGATATCTGAATGGAATCATCAGCTGCCGACCTGTCCACTAATCCTGGTTTGTCTACCTCAAAATCAGCATTTCCTCCACTCCAGACCTGTAATCTTTCTGACTGTTCATGGCTGATCTGCAATTGATGAGTGCCGGAAAAATCTATCGTTGATGAAAGTATTTTCATTTTGTCTGCCTCCCTGCATAAAGATGCCGCTACATCCATGTAGCCGGTTATTATTGTAGCATCGGCAAATAATTGTAAAACTTGAGACCTGCTTATTAACCGGATACATTACAATTACTTAAAATTCTTCATATATTGAATTATTTTCAGCCAGGAGTTAGCTGTGCGTAATATGTAGCTTAGTTATTGACAGTGGTGAAATTATAGTGCTATTTTTCAGTATCCTGTAGTTTTTCAACTTTCAGAGATAATAATAAAAACAGAGTATGCACCCAATGCCTCATATCATTATAGAGTTTGCGGTTGGCAAACCTGATGTATGGATGCAGGAAAAGCTGGAAGGTTTTATCTGGGTTCTGGATCAGAATCTGAGGAATAATAAGCTGGGCTATGCAGAAGGAAAATATGATGGGGGAATTATGACCGTGAAGGCTTCAGGGATATCCCTGGCTGAAACCCGGTCTCTGGTCGACACCTTCGCCGAAAGTATGCGTAATCACGGACAGAGGCTGATTGTCAATGTAAGGAAGGTAAATGGTAAAATTTAAGCTGAAATTAAATTGGTGCCTGGAGCCGGAATCGAACCGGCACGGTGTATAACACCGAGGGATTTTAAGTCCCTTGCGTCTACCAATTCCGCCATCCAGGCGTTCGCAACATATATTAAAATCCGGAGGGGAATAAAGTTGGAGGCGCCACCCGGATTCGAACCGGGGATGGAGGTTTTGCAGACCTCTGCCTTACCACTTGGCGATGGCGCCACCATAAAAAAATCAGCATATGGTATGCTGATCAGCCACCTGAATTGGAGCGGGAAACGGGATTCGAACCCGCGACTTCAACCTTGGCAAGGTTGCACTCTACCACTGAGTTATTCCCGCCCTTGACCGTTAAATTCTCGAAAGTTTTTAAAGGATTATTCTCCAAAAGTCAACAGAAAAAACTCACCGGTATTTTCATTCCTCTGGTCCATTAAAATATGGTAAGGCCTTATCAAAATATTGATAGCCGGTCCACCAGGTCAGTCCAAATGCCATCCAGATGAAGATTGTTCCTACCACCTGGGCGTCAATGCCAAAAAGGGGATAGTGAATCGTTAATGCCACTACTGCAACAATCTGGAAGATTGTTTTATATTTGGCCAAAGGACTTGCATCGATAATGACTCCATGCTCAGCCACGATAGCTCGCAAACCGGTGATAGCTATCTCGCGACAGAGTATCAAGCAAACAATCCATGCCGGTGCCCGTCCCAGGAAAACCAGCATCACCATAGTGGTAACCAGCAAAATTTTATCGGCAACCGGATCCAGCAATTTTCCAAAAGAAGTAACCAGCTCATACCTTCTCGCCAGATATCCATCAAGAGCATCAGTTACTGCCGCGGCAATAATAAGCAGGGCGGTAAAGAAGTTTATTATCCGTGAATCAAAATAAAGCAGGAATATCAGCAAAGGAACTACTGCAATACGGGAAAAAGTCAGAATATTCGGCAAGTTTTTTTTATGAGAAAAAAAATCTAATATTTTAACCATAGCTATGAATTCTCACTTAAAAACTTTCTATTGATGTTCTCTTTTAATTCTTTGCCGACTTTGAAGAAAGGTAATTTTTTGGGCGGCACTTCAATCGAATCACCAGTTTTAGGATTACGCCCGGTATAAGATTCATAATGCTCAATATGGAAACTGCCAAAGCCCCTCAATTCTATCCGGTCATTATCAATAAGGGCATCTTTCATGGAATTAATTACCAGATTAATGATGGTTTCGGCAACCTTACTGTTTAAATTAGCCTGAACAGCAAGTTCCTCGGTCATTTCGGACTTATTCATGCCCCCCCCTGAAAAACATCATGCAATTATTAATCAATCATTACATATGGTTAGGAATGATAATATAATGTTACAGATGAACTATAACGCAATTTTATCTACAGAAACAAAATTTTAATATCGATTTTACTGAATCCTGTCAAGAAAAAAAGGGGAAATAACTATTTTTATTGCCTAAAACTGCATTTATTACCATTGAAACTCAATAAATCATCTTTTTCTAAAAAATATTCTTATAGGTATTCCGTCAAGTGCAAGATATTCCATCATCTTTTTCTTCAGATAGCGGACATATGATGGCTTTATTCCGGTTACCATATTGCAGAAAATCACAAAGGCTGGAGGAATACCGGAAATTTGGGTAATATAATAAAATTTCAATGGGTGATGATAAATCAGCGGGTGTTGATGTTGGGTGGTGATCTCTTTGAGCATCCGGTTCAATTTTCCGGTAGTCACCTTGGTAAGGAGCTGTTTGTCAAGTTTTTGCAGCAGCGGAAATATTTTATTAAGTCCGCGGTTTTCAATTACTGAAACTCTCATTGCATTTGGATTATAAATAAAGGGAAGCCGGACTTTGAGAAGGTTCATCATTATTTTTTTGCTAAAATCCTTAGCATCCGGCAAATCAATTTTATTAAAAACAAAAATTATGGCTTTACTTTTTTTATGGGCCAGTGAAGCAATACGAATATCCTGGTCGGTAATTCCCACCGTCGCATCAACCATCAGCAGAATTATCTGGGCAAAATCTATACTGCGAAGCGTGGCAACATTCCCATAGCCTTCAATTTGCTCACGAACCCTGGCTTTTCTTCTTAACCCGGCAGTATCAATAAAGCGGTAATGATGATCGTTGACCGTAAGCGGCACTTCTATAGCGTCCATCGTTGTTCCCGGCTGATTGCTGGTCACCAGCCGTTTTTCCCCCAGAAGCCGGTTCAGTAGTGAAGATTTGCCAACATTGGGCTTCCCGACCACCGCTATTCTCAGCTGTTGTTCCCCGCTTTTGTCAAGTTCTTCATCCGTTACCGCAAGGTTAGCGGTAACATCATCCATCAATTCACCGATTCCCAGTCCATGGGCCGTTGAAATGCAATAATACCTCTCCATTCCCAGACGATAAAAATCGATGCTGGCATCATGGTACTTCTGAGACTCAAGTTTATTCACCACCCAGAAAATCTTTTTCCTGGTTTTACGCAAATAAAGTGCCAGGTTTTCATCTTCAGCCATAACCCCATCCTTGCCATCCATGAGGAATATAATGATATCAGCCTCATCAACCGCCACCATGCTCTGCCTGGAGATGTCAGCCTGCAGATTGGCTTCCTGATCGAAAATCATGCCACCGGTATCAACCAGGAGAAATTCTTTTCCATTCCACTCGGCATCCGCAAAAATACGGTCCCGGGTTACCCCGGGAGAATTGGCAACAATGGCCTTTCTTTTCCGGACAAGCCGGTTAAAAAAAGTTGATTTGCCAACATTAGGTCGGCCGATGATAGCAATACAGGGTTTCATCAGCGCATTTTCCTCCGACGATATGTTTGACCTTTCTTGCGGCCGGTAAATGTTTTTTTGCTACTTTTCCCACGTTCGCCTTCAGGAAGGCATAAATCAAGACGGCATTTCACCGGGTCTACCGCTGCCAGGCATACCTGCAGGCGATCTCCGATGCTATAAATTTTCCCACTTTGCTCACCAACGGCATGGAGACGATCATCCCGGACAACATAATAATCATCCAGATTACGAAAAGGCAACAAGCCGTCTGCTAATATCTGCTCAAGGGTGATGAATAAACCAGCCTCACTGATGCCGGAAATAAGTCCGCTGAACATTTCATCAGTATGTTTCTCAAGATAAAAAAGTTTTTTTACCATCAGGGAAGTCCTTTCGGCCTCAACAGCCAATCGTTCCCGGCCGGACAGTTCATCGCCAATACTGACTAGTTTATCGATCGAAATATCCACTTCTTTATGGTTTTCAGGCCACAGATTCCCCTTGAGTAATCGCTGGACCATCAGGTCAGGATAGCGCCTGATGGGCGAAGTAAAATGCGTATAGTGTTTCAGTGCCAGACCGAAATGACCACAATTGGCCGGGCTGTAACAGGCTTTCTGCATGATCTGCAACAACAATTTGTTGATAACCGGGGCCACGGGCAGGTGAGCGGCCTGATGAAGCAGCTCCTGAAAAGCCCGTGGGTGAACAGAGCGCCAGCCTTTAAGAGATAAACCGAAACATTTCAGGGTTTCCAGCAGCTGAGAAATCTTTTTTGCTTCCGGCTGCGGGTGAATCCGGTAGAGCAGGGGAGAATCAAGCCAGGTCAGATGAGTCGCCACCGTCTCATTAGCCGACAACATGAATTCTTCAATCAACTGGTGAGCAATGGTATGCGAAGCGGGGCTGATCTTTTCAATATTTCCCTGAACATCAAATGAAATATTCGCTTCAGGAAGATCAAAATCTACGCTGCCCCGTTTCCCACGCTGTTTTTTCAGTAGTCGGCATAATTTTTCCATTAATCGTAACTTGCCGACTGTATTGCGGTATCGGGCAGGCAGAGATTTGGCGTCAATCTTTCCTTCAAGTACCCCGGCAGCCATGGCATAGGTCCATCTGGCCTTACTGTTGATAACCGAGGGACAAAAATATTCCCTGATTCGACCTCCGGCATGATCAAATTCCATTACAACCGTAATGGTCAGTCGATCCTGTCCCGGCTGCAGACTGCAAATACCATTTGAGAGCTCTGCCGGTAACATGGGGATGCAACGGTTTGGTAAATAGATACTGGTGCCGCGCCGGCAGGCTTCCCGGTCAAGAATAGATCCTGGTTTTACATAATGACTGACATCGGCAATACTGACATATAAGCGGAAACCACCATCATTGAGTTGATCGACGGCCACAGCATCATCAAAATCTCTGGCGGTATCTCCATCAATGGTAATAAACTGCTGGTGACGGAAATCAGTTCTTTTTTTCAGCTCTGATTTACAGACTGGAACCGCAAGCTTTTTTGCCAACTGCCTGCTACCCCGGGGAAAGCGTCTGGGAAGCTGGTAGCGGTGGATGAGTAACCGGTCATCAACTAAGGGGTCATGAAACTTGCCCAATATTCGCTCAACCGCAACATATCCAAACTGATTATAGGAAGGGTAACGGATAATACGGGCAATAACTGCATCACCATCACTCAGATTTTCAGATTCCTGCCCATCAAGCCTGAACCGGCTAATGGCCGGAAGGGCAAACGGAATAACAAACAAGCTATCATCTTCCGAGGAGACAACCCCGGCAATGGTTGACAGTGCCCGGCTGATGATCTTTACCGGTAGAACCTGCAGTCGCCCACGCCGGTCAGTTCGTAGAGAGGCCGTTAACCGATCACCATCCATGAAAAGATATCTTAGCTGATCATGGTAGGATAATTTGAGCGGCAAGGCTCCACCAGCATCGCGGATAAAAAATGCAGATCTGTTTGTGACCCTTATAGTTCCTGCTACAGTTTTTTTCATTAAAAACGATCATATAACAAATCAACCACCTTTGGCAATAACTCACTTTTTAAAATCCGGCTTCCGGTTTTACCTTGAAAAACAATGAGTAAGTATGGTACTAACCAACTCCGTTCCATGTCATATAATTCTGAATGATAAACAACCACTTACCATTTGGTTGTGGGATTTTAAAACCTGCACCTTAACTTCCACTTAAATAGAAAGAGATTCGATCAGACATGAAAAGGAATAAAGAACTTAAACCGTTTTATAAAAATCTGGCCCTCTGGCTGGTCATAAGCTTAATCATGATCATGGTTTTTAATGTGTTTAACAGTCCCAAGGTTGGCCAACACGAGATTACTTTCAGCGATTTCATTGAACTGGTTAATAATGGACAGATTCAGGAAGTGACTATCCAGGGACATAATATCACCGGGCAATATGGAACAAATACCTTTAAAACCTATGCGCCTGATGATCCGAACCTGATTGAACTGCTACGCAGCAAAGGGGTTAAAATCTCGGCTAAACCCGAAAACGCTCCCCCAATATGGCAGACACTGATCATCTCCTGGTTCCCCATGCTGCTGCTTATCGGTGTCTGGATTTTCTTTATGCGTCAGATGCAGGGAGGCGGTGGCAAAGCCATGTCTTTTGGTAAAAGTCGGGCCAAGTTGCTGACGGAAGATCAAAAAAAATTTACCTTTAAAGATGTTGCCGGCAGTGAAGAGTCTAAGTCCGAACTGGAAGAAATTATCAATTTCCTCCGGGATCCTAAAAAATTTACCCGTCTTGGTGGTAAGATACCTAAAGGCGTTCTGTTAGTTGGTCCTCCTGGTACCGGCAAAACATTGATGGCCAAAGCGGTGGCAGGTGAGGCTGAAGTTCCGTTTTTCAGTATCAGCGGTTCCGATTTTGTCGAAATGTTTGTGGGGGTCGGGGCTTCCAGGGTACGCGACCTCTTTAGCCAGGGCAAGAAAAATGCTCCCTGCCTGATTTTTATTGATGAAATTGATGCTGTGGGCCGTCATCGGGGTGCCGGCATGGGTGGCGGGCATGATGAACGGGAACAAACATTGAACCAGCTGCTGGTGGAAATGGATGGCTTTGAATCCAATGAAGGGGTTATCCTGATTGCGGCAACCAACCGGCCGGATGTTCTGGACCCGGCACTTTTAAGACCCGGCAGATTTGACCGCCAGGTTGTAGTTCCGGCACCGGATGTCAAAGGTCGTGAAGGTATTTTGCGGGTTCATGCCCGAAATGTTCCTCTGGCAGATACGGTAGATTTTAAAATAGTTGCCCGTGGAACTCCTGGATTTACCGGGGCGGATTTGGCCAATCTCATTAATGAAGCAGCCCTGCTGGCAGCCAGGAAGAATAAAAACAAGGTCGAAATGGATGACATGGAGGAGGCCAAAGACAAGGTTTTGATGGGCGCCGAACGCCGTAGCCTGGTCATCAGCCCGGAGGAAAAGAAGAACACTGCTTTTCATGAAGCAGGGCACACACTGGTCGCCCGTTTTCTACCCGGAACTGATCCGATTCATAAAGTTACCATTATTCCCCGTGGTAGAGCTTTAGGACTTACACAGCAGCTGCCCATTGATGAACGACACAGCTATTATAAAGATTTTCTGCTCAACAACATTGCGGTACTCATGGGTGGTCGGGCAGCTGAAGAGCTGATTTTCAATCATTTCAGTACCGGGGCCGGCAACGACATTGAACGAGCCACCAATCTGGCCAGGAAAATGGTCTGTGAATGGGGGATGGGCAAAATGGGTCCGGTAAGTTTCGGGAAAAAAGAGGAACATGTTTTTTTGGGCCGGGAAATGGCCAGTGCTAAAGATTACAGCGAAAAAACAGCTACTGAAATAGATAATGAAGTCAAGGAAATTGTCTATAACTCCTATACCAAAGCATCTGACATCCTGAAAGATAAACGTAAAGAGCTTGATGAACTGGCCAGTGTTTTACTGGAAAAAGAATCGTTGAACAGTGATGAGATTGACCTGATTCTGGGATTAAAGGAAGAAGCTGCAAAGCCAGCGTCTTCTTTTGTACCGTCCGGTGAACCTGAAGAAACTGCTGATGAGGTAAATCCGGCGGAAAAAGAAGGTGTTTCCAGTCAGAATGTCACTGAATTATCCCAGGAAGATAACGGCAGCTGATGAGAAAATTCTTTGTCCATTTCCAGGATATTTCCAAGCCCGAGGAAGCCGCTGCCATTATGCGGCAGATTGGTACGGATGTTCATGGCATAAGTCTGATGAAAAATAAGATGGTCCATTATACTTTAAGAGTTGGACCATTACCGGCCCGGGCTGCCAATATTGTCAAACAGGAGATGTTGTCGGTGGGTGGCGAAGCCGCGGTTGCCCGAGGGGTTATTGATTGCAGCGCTCCCGATGGGGCGGTTTTGTTAAGTGCTACCAGAAAACAGTTTCGGCGGTTCATGCAGAAAATGCGGGCCCAGCCTTTTTCCCTGCCCCGACTGGCTGACCAGATTCAACAGGTGATTTCCCATTATGAAACCTCCCGTCCGTTGAGTTTCAGCTGTCGAAGTATTGAAGCAGATCTGCGGCGGCAAACCCTGATCATGGGGATCTTGAATGTAACCCCGGACTCCTTTTCAGATGGAAGCCGGTTCCAGAATAAAGAAGCCGCCCTGAATCAGGCCCGCCGGATGATTGCCGAAGGTGCACAGATTATTGATGTTGGTGGAGAATCCACCCGTCCCGGGGCCGCAAAAGTAACTTTAGACCAAGAGCTTGAGCGGGTCATTCCGATCATTGAAGCCCTCAGGGCTGAAAGAGATGATATCCCCATTTCCATTGATACCTATAAGAGCCAGGTAGCCAGTGAAGCCCTGAAAGCTGGAGCTGATATGGTTAATGATATCAGTGGTTGTCATTTTGATGCTGACATGGCTACAATAGTTTCCCGGGCTGAAGCTTTTCTTTGTCTCATGCATATCAAGGGCACGCCGGACAATATGCAGGTGAATCCTGAGTATGATAATGTCATTGAAGAAATTATGACCTATCTCGAAGATGGTATTGGCATTGCCCTTGAGCAAGAGGTTGCAAAGGAAAAGCTTATTATTGATCCGGGCATTGGTTTTGGAAAAAATCTTGATCATAATCTTACAATCCTGAAATACCTGCGTGAATTTCAGACTTTTGGCTTACCAGTTTTAGTTGGTACTTCCCGCAAATCTTTTCTTGGCAGGCTCACTGGTCAAGAGGTTGATAATCGACTGGCCGGAACGATTGCCAGTGTTGCCCAGGCCATCTGGAACGGCGCTAATATTGTTCGGGTTCATGATATTGAAGCAACTAAAGATGCGGTACTGGTACTTGATGCTATCAGGAGTGCCGAACGTTATCCTTATCATTAGAATTACCCTGACAGAGACATAATCAGATGATGGTAGATTTTTTTTACAATCTTCGCTGGCAGGATATTCTTGATATCCTGGTTGTTGCTTTTCTGGTCTACCATGTTTTAGTGATCATCCGTGGAACTCGTGCCTTCCAGATTCTCCTGGGTCTCTTCCTCGTTTTTGTCATTTATGAAGTCTCTCTTTACCTGGGATTTTATACCCTTAACTGGGTTCTCAACGGTTTTCTCAGTTCAATCATCCTGATCATTATCGTTTTATTTCAAAATGAAATCCGTCGGGCGCTGGCAAAGTTCGGCAAAACATCTTTTGCCATTAATTCATCGGAAAAACAGCAGTACCTGGATAAAATCGTCAAGGCCTGCGCCACCATGTCATTAAAACGAATTGGCGCCTTGATTGTTTTTGTCCGGGAAAACATGATGCCCAATGTCATTGAGGGATGTGTACAGCTCAATGCTGATGTCACTGATGACTTATTGTTAAGTATTTTCAATCAATCCTCACCACTTCATGACGGTGCCGTCATTATCATGGAAGGTCGGATTCTTGCCGCCGGTTGTTTTCTCCCTCTGACTACCAACCCCAACATCGATAAAAAATATGGGACCCGCCACCGGGCGGCCATAGGTATCACCGAAGATACTGATTCGATAGTTGTGGTGGTGTCAGAAGAAACCGGCAATATTTCGTTGGCCATGGGTGGTAAGCTCACCAGAAACCAAGATATTGATTCTCTGAAAAAGGTGTTGAAGAAAATATTTCTGCCCGATAAAAAGAAAAAAAGTGGTCTAAACTTGGAATCAATACGGGCATTATTACGTATCAGGTAATCCCTGTTTTTTAGCAGTTCAGCTATTAGCTTTCAGCATGTGATCATTATATTAATAGCTGATTGTTAAAAACTGACCGCTGATAGCTGAAAGCTAAGTGCTTATAAGGCCGGACATGCTCAAAATTCAGTCTTTATTATTCAGCAATTTTTATTTGAAAATCCTTTCGGTTATCATTGCCATACTGTTATGGTTTTTTGTTATTGGTGAGAGTAAAAACGAAATGGGCATTGATGCCCCCCTGGAGTTTAAAGGAATTCCCCATGATGTCACCATTGTCAACAACATTCCTACTGACATCCATGTCCGCCTGAAAGGTTCATCCACCCTGTTACGGCCCCTGACAGAAAAAAAACCGCTTTTTAATATTGACCTGTCGAATGTTAAAATGGGTGAAAACGTCATCCTGCTGGAGAAAAAAGATTTAAAGAATCTTCCCTTGGGAGTTGAAGTCATTGATATTACTCCGGTCGCTATTACCGTTATCCTGGATAAGCTCATCGAAAAACACCTGCCGGTGAAAGTAAAAACCAGCGGAACCCTGCCCCGAGGGTATCAATTGTCGGAAACAAGAATTGAACCTGGAAGTGTATTGGCCAGGGGTACCAAAAGCTATTTGCAGGATATTGACACGATTTTCACCAATTCCGTTAACCTGAGTACGATCAAAGGTAATGCAACCAGAGAGATAACCCTTTCCTTTGATCCTAAAAGACTGAAGTTTATTGATCCTTTGACCGTTAAAGTTTTTATCAGCATCAGCGAGGAACGTACTCAGCGGAGCATTAATGGAATCCGGATAAACTTTATCAATAAGCCATCGACCATTGGGCGGATCAGTATCAGCAATTATTTTGTTGATCTGCTGGTCAACTCTCCCCAGAAGATGCTGGTTGATAAAATCCGTCATGACACCAAAGTAGTGGTTGATCTTGCTTCCCTGGATACTGTTCCCCAGGGAAACACTGCTACGCTACCCATTGAGGTCAACCTCCCGGACGATGCGAAACTGATCTGGGCTGATCCTCCTCAGATTGAAGTTGTTTTTAACCGTATTGTTAAAGAAGGAAAATAGATGAAGAAACTTTTTGGTACTGACGGAGTCAGAGGAATTGCCAACATAGATCCGATGACTGCGGAAATGGCCCTGCAGATTGGCCGGGCTACCGCCTATATATGTAAGAAAAAAACCCACCGTCATCGCATTGTCATCGGCAAGGATACCCGCTTGTCCGGATATATGATTGAAAATGCCCTGGTATCCGGCATCTGTTCCATGGGCGTTGATGTCCTGATTGTCGGCCCCATGCCCACCCCGGGCATTGCTTTTCTCACCCACAGTATGAGGGCCGATGCCGGGATGGTAATCTCCGCCTCCCATAATCCTTTTCAGGATAATGGGATCAAGATTTTTTCTCGTGACGGTTTCAAGCTGCCCGATCAAACGGAAGAAACCATTGAAAAGCTTATCTTACATGATGCCATCAAAGATCTGCGGCCAACGGCAGATGAAGTGGGCAAAGCATTCAGGATTGATGATGCCATCGGTCGTTACATTGTTTTTCTGAAAAACACTTTCCCGGCTGAGTTGGATCTTGAAGGACTGAAGCTGGTTATAGATTGTGGCAACGGCGCAGCATACAAAATTGCTCCGGCTGTTTTTGAAGAGCTGGGAGCTTCGGTTACAGCCATCGGCATCAGCCCCAATGGTAAAAATATTAACGCTGATTGTGGCTCTTTACATCCGGAACGGCTGAAAGAAGAAGTTCTCAAAGTTGGGGCCAACCTGGGTATCGCTTTTGACGGTGATGCCGATCGGGCAATATTTGTCGATGAGACGGGCACCGAAATTAACGGCGACCAGATTATGGCTATCTGCGCCCTGGAAATGGCTCGGCAAAACAGGTTGGCAAAAAACACCCTGGTGGCAACGGTGATGAGCAACATGGGGCTGGAAAAAGCCCTGGAACCCCAGGGAATCAAAGTGGTCAGAACCCAGGTGGGTGATCGCTACGTTGTTGAGGAGATGCGCCGGCAGGGATATAATTTTGGCGGTGAACAATCCGGCCACCTGATTTTCATGGATCACAATACCACTGGAGACGGAATACTTTCAGCTTTGCAGTTATTAGCGGTGCTGGTTCAAACCGGTAAGCCGCTATCAGAATTGGCCGAAGTGATGGTTACCTATCCCCAGCTGTTAAAAAATATTCCGGTGAAAAACAAACCGCCCCTGGAACAGGTGCCGGTTCTCCATCAGCGAATTAATGAAATTGAGCTGGAGATCCAGGGTCGCGGCCGGTTGCTGGTTCGCTATTCCGGCACCGAAAATAAATTGCGGGTGATGATGGAGGGGGAAAGCATTGAACTGATTACCGGCCATGTGGATGAATTGGCCGAACTGGTTCAGCAGAATCTGGGTCAAGAGGAAGCATAATCATCATGGTTAAACTAGGGGTAAATATTGATCATGTGGCAACCATACGCCAGGCTCGGGGTATCAGCGAACCCGATCCGGTGGCCGCTGCGGTCCTGGCGGAGTTGGCCGGAGCGGACGGAATTACCATTCACCTGCGCGAAGACCGGCGTCATATTCAGGACCGCGATCTTTTCCTGCTGCGACAGGTGATAAAAACAAGGTTGAACCTGGAAATGGCTCTGGCTCTGGAAATTATCGCCATTGCTGAAGAAGTCAAACCGGAGAGCGTCACCCTGGTGCCGGAAAAACGGGAAGAGCTGACCACCGAAGGCGGTCTCGATGTCATCGGTCAGCAAGGAGTGGTGGAAAATGCTGTCCGCCGTTTTCACGAAAACGAAATCATCGTCAGCCTGTTTATTGACCCTGATCCGGACCAGATTGATGCCTCCAGACAGGTTGGGGCTGATTTTATCGAAATACACACCGGTCGCTATTGCGATGCCGAAACAGCAAGCGAACGGGATCAGGAATTTAAAAAAATCGAGGCTGCCTGTTTTATGGCCCGCAACCTTAACCTCGAAGTAAATGCGGGACATGGTTTAAATTATCGTAATGTTCAACCAATTGCCGCAATTCCCGGTATATATGAGCTGAATATCGGCCATAGCATTGTCGGAAGGGCGGTTCTGGTGGGCCTGGAAAGAGCGGTTCGGGAAATGAAGGCCCTGCTAAGCTGAAAAATGACGACAATTAGAGGTATAGGCACTGATATTGTTAAAATCAGCCGCATTGAAGAACTGATTTCCCGCTACGGAGATCGTTTTTTAAAGCGGCTTTTTTTACCAGCCGAGATCAGCTACTGCCTACCGAAAAAACGTCCCGCCATCCACTTCGCCGCCCGCTTTGCGGCCAAGGAAGCCATGCTGAAAGCGCTGGGGACCGGCCTGAGCCAGGGGATCAGCTGGAAGGATATGGAGGTCTGTAGACAGCCCGGTGCCGGCCCTGAATTTTCTTTTTCCGGCCGGGTAGCTGAATTATGCCGGAAGCGGGGAATTACCGGCAGTATGATCAGCCTCAGCCATGAGCAGGAATTTGCCCTGGCTTTTGTAATTATTACCGGAGATCCATTATGAAATTAGTCACTGCCAGGCAGATGCGTGAACTTGACACCAGAACCATTAATGAAGTGGGAGTGCCCGGCGTGGTACTGATGGAACTGGCCGGACAGGGGGCGTTTAAATTTATCGAAAAACAAAACTGGTTACCGTCAAAAACCCATCCTGTTTTAATCCTGGCCGGCAAAGGCAATAATGGCGGGGATGCCCTGGTGGTGGCCCGCTGGCTACGGCTGGCCGGCTATACAAACCTTGAGGTTGCCCTGTTGGCTGAAGCGACCTTGATAAATGGAGATGCCAGAACCAACCTGGAGTGCTATCGGAACCTGGGTGGTTCAGTTACTGAAATTACCACCATTGATGCCTGGGATAATTTTTGCCGGAAGTCGGAAAATTTCAGTCTGATCATTGACGGAATTCTGGGTACCGGCCTTAAAAGCTCCCTCCGTGGTTTGTACGCAGCAGTTATCGGCATAATCAATGAACAGCTGGGGGATCATGTCCTGGCCCTGGATATTCCCTCGGGCCTTCATGCCGACCGGGGCGTGCCGCTGGGAGATGCGGTCAAAGCCGATGCCACCGTAACCTTCGGCTATGGAAAAACCGGTCTTTTTGTCTATCCTGGGAAAGAATACGCCGGAAATGTTAAAATTATCGATATTGGCATTCCAGCAGTATTTCTTGATTCTCTGGAAGCTACCAAGTTACTAACCACTGACGATTGCCGGAAATTACTGCCACCGCCGCCGGCATTAAACGGTCACAAGGGAAATCGTGGTCATCTTTTGACTATCGCCGGCTCCCGGGGAAAATCCGGGGCTGCACTTTATACTGCCTACAGCGCTTTAAAAACCGGTTGTGGCCTCTCAACCTTAGCCACTCCATCATCCCTGGCTGCCGGCATCGAAGGCCGAATCCCGGAATTAATGATGACGCCCATTGCCGATGGTGGCCAGGGACGGGTAGGGGAGATGAACGTCCCCGACATCGAGCAAATCTGTCTGGGGAAACAGGCCATTGCCGTCGGTCCTGGTTTAGGTACCAAGGCCGAAGCCCATGAATTAATTATTAAACTGCTGAAAAACATTTCCATTCCCATGGTTCTTGATGCCGATGCCCTCACCGTTTTAACCCCGAACTTGGAAGCACTGGCAGAAAAAAAAGCTGACATTATTCTTACTCCCCACCCGGGAGAAATGTCCAGACTGTTAAAGATACCCACCCGGGAAGTCCAGCAGAATCGTCTCGAACTGTCCCGTGATTTTGCCTGCCGCTATAATGTTTGCCTGGTTCTCAAAGGAGCCGGAACCATCATTGCCGCCCCGGATGGCAACGTCGCCATTAACAACAGTGGCAATCAATACCTGGCAACTGCTGGGTCCGGCGATATCTTAACCGGCATTATCGGCAGTTTTCTGGCCCAGGGATTATCTCCCCTGTCAGCCTGCCATCTGGGAGTCTATGCTCACGGTCTGACTGCTGATATACTGGCAGAAGATGGAAACAAACATGGCATAACCGCTGGTGATCTTCTCCAGACTATTCCCCATGCATTAACAGAAATAGAGAAAGACGTTTGCTGATAAATGGCCATGATAACCAGGAGAAAAAAATATCTGAAGTAGCATTTCAAGATAAAAGGCAAAATGTCCTCGACCTTTGACTGTATGGCAGCAATCCGTGAGGGTGTGCCAGGGACTGGTTTTCACCATAGCCAGAAATATTCCTGCATCATTTGACTAATATGGTTTTGCTGATACACTATATGTATAGGGGACGTTCATGAATCAGTGATAAGTTAATACTCAACTTTCTGACTTGTTCTAAAAACAGCGGAAAGAAATTTACAGGGATGTTCCGGCATGGCTCTCGCTCATTCTCGCCGGCCGTCCATGGCCTGCCTGTGCGTGCCGCACGCAGACAGGCCGGCTTGTGGGGCGCGCTAAAGCAATATCCCCGCGTCCGCCGCGAATCACATCGTGTGATTCGTTCGGCGGCCAATACCGCCTGCCTGTCGGCAGACAGGCTACGAGCCAAGCCCGAACATCCTGCTAATATGTCCCCGGCAATGCAACTCAGAAAGTTAAGTTAATAGAAAAAGGGGAATCATATGTCAGTGGGAAAATTCTGCAATCGTGAAGTGGTGATCGTTGAAACCACGGCGACCATCATTGAAACAGCCCAAATCATGCGCCATCACCATGTGGGCGATTTGGTCGTTGTTGATCAACGCAGCGGCAAACCGGAACCCATCGGCATTGTTACTGACCGGGATATTGTTATTTCTGTCATTGCAGCGCAGGTGGATATGGTATCTTTGACCGTCGGTGATCTCATGAGCGGTGAACTGATTACCGCTAAAGAGGATGATGGGTTGTGGGATACCCTCCAGCGGATGCGTGGAGGTGGAATGAGACGGTTGCCGGTGGTGGATGCCGCCAGAGCATTGGTTGGAATTATCACCGTTGATGATATCCTGGAACTGCTGGCTGAGGAGATGGGGGATCTGGTCAGAATTATCAAGCAGGAGCAGGTAAAAGAGCGGGGGCTAAAAGCTTGAATCCAGTGCCTTAAACCACAAAAGCAACGAAGAGATTGTTCGGTACTTGGAAGAACAGTCTATGGTGAATGAGGAGAAGCGTTTATGCAAGTACCATTGCAGATCAGTTTTCGCAACATGGATCCATCACCGACCGTTGAGGCCGCGATCAAAGAAAGGGCGGCTAAAATGGATCAGTGGCATGATCGGATCATGAGTTTCCGGGTCATGGTTGAGGCGCCGCATAAACACCATGAAAAAGGGAAACTATACCATGTGCGGATTGATGTTACTCTGCCTGGCGCTGAATTGGTGGTTAACCGGGAGCCTGACCTTCACCAGGCCCACCAGGATGTCTATGTAGCGGTGCGCGATGCGTTTCTGGCCATGCAGCGGCAACTGGAGAATTATGTTAACCGGCGCCGGGGAGAGGTGAAAACCCATGAGGTTCCACCCCATGGCCGGGTATCGCAGTTATTTCCCGACCAAGGGTACGGCATCATAAAAACGGCTGATGGCCGGGAAGTGTATTTTCACGAACACAGTGTGTTGAACCTGGATTTCAAGAAAATCAAAATTGGTGCTGAAGTCAGGTTTAGTGAAGAAAAGGGGGACAAGGGCCCTCAGGCCAGCAGCGTGAGTGTGGTGGGCAAACATCATATTGTCGGCTAGCAGCTGACAAGGGTGAAAATACTTTAGCTAAGTTGTTTTTCCCTCTGTTCACGGATGCCGATAATAAAATAGGAGGCCAAAACCAAGACCACAATCAATGCCGGTCCAAGTTTGAAACCTGTCTGAATGATTTCCATGTTAACTCCTTTCAATAAAATATGATACAGGGGATGGCGATGGAATGCAAGGTAAATTGTTTCTGGTGTTGGCGGTTGACGATCATCCTGACCGGAGTGCTGGTGATCGTCTGGCTGCAGCCGATTGAGGCAGCCAGGCGAGGAGGTGAGGTTATGGAATTGAAAAGTACAGCGTTTGTTCAAAGTGGTAAAATCCCCGCCCGCTATACGTGTGATGGACAAGATATCTCTCCGCCTCTGGAGTGGGGGGCTGCGCCGAAAGGGACTGAAAGTCTGGCAATTATCTGTGATGATCCTGACGCCCCGGTGGGAATCTGGGTTCACTGGGTATACTATGATATCCCTGTCGGAGAGACGCGGTTGCCGGAGCATGTCCGTGTTGCGGAACAGCCGGCAACCGGGGGACGCCAGGGAATCAATGATTTTCGCAAAGTCGGCTATGGCGGACCCTGCCCCCCGGGAGGGACACACCGCTATTATTTCAAAATTTTTGCCTTGGATGTCAGGCTCAATCTGCCGGTGGGAACCACTAAACCCCAATTGCTCAAAGCGATGAGCGGGCATATTCTGGACCAGGCTGAATTGATGGGGGTGTATCGCAGATAAGTGGGGGTAGCTTGTTAGCCCAGGAATCGATCAATTAAATTTAGAAATAATGTGGTTTGTCGGAAGAGCTCATGGATGTTGCCCACCTGATTGCCCTGGCTCGGGGGGATAAAAAAGTTGATCTGGTATTGACCAACCTGCATCTCGTCGAGGTTGTTTCAGGCGAAATTTTCCCCACCGAAATTGCCATTGCCGAAAACATGATTGTTGGTATCGGACCCGGCTATCAAGGCCATGATACCATTGATTTTCAGGGCCGTTTTGTCTGTCCCGGCTTCATCGATGCCCATGTGCATGTGGAGAGCTCCATGGTGCGGCCCCGCGAGTTTGCCCGCGCCGTAGTTCCCCATGGCGTAACCTCGGTGGTGAGTAATCCTCATGAGATTGCCAATGTTCTTGGTCTCGCCGGAATTTATTTTATGATTGCCGATGGCAAGAATGCTTCCCTGGAAACCTACATTACGGTTCCGGCCTGCGTTCCGGCAACGGATCTCGCAACCTCAGGAGCCAGCCTGTCACTGGCAGAGATCAAACAGCTACGGGCTGAGCCACAGGTGATCGGGCTTGGCGAAGTGATGGACATGCAGGGGGTGGTTGCCGGTGATCAGCGGGTGCTGGCTGAACTGGATGCTTTTCGGGGGAAGAAGATCGATGGCCACTGTCCCGGACTGCGGGGTCAGGCACTGAACGCCTATATTGCCCCCGGCATTTCCTCCGATCACGAATGTACCACGATGGAGGAGGCTCAGGAAAAACTGCGGGCTGGGATGAGCATATTTATCCGCGAGGGAAGTGCGGCCCGCAATCTCCAGGCCCTGGTACCGATGATTACCCCGGAAAATGAGCGCTGGCTTTCTTTTTGCACCGATGATCGTCAGCCTGTTGACCTGCTGGATAAGGGGTCAATTGACCACTTGGTGCGTTTGGCCATAAGATACGGGGTGCCGCCGATGACAGCTATTCGGATGGCCACTGTAAATCCGGCGGTACACTTCCGCTTGGATAGCCGGGGTGTTGTTGCCCCTGGTCGCCGGGCTGATCTGTTAGTTTTCAGTGATTTGCAGACGGTAAAACCGGAGCTGGTGTTTCAGAACGGGGTGCTGCGGGCCCGTGATGGGACGTTGTTGCCGGCCGACCTGGGCTCAGAGGTGTTGGAAGCAGAGCAACAGGTGCGGGATACGGTTCATGTGGATTGGTCCGGGATGGATTGGCGCATCCCCGTGAAAGGGAAACGGATGCGGGTCATTGGGGCCATGCCTGACCAGCTGCGCACCGAGACACTGATTATGGCACCGTCGACCAGCGATGGCCTGGCGGTTGCCGACCCGGGTAAAGATTTGCTGAAAATTGCAGTCATCGAGCGTCACCATGCGTCGGGCCGGATTGGCCGGGGTTTTGTTCACGGCCTGGGGTTGAAAAAGGGAGCACTGGCCAGTACGGTGGCCCATGACCATCACAATCTCATGGTGATTGGTGTCGATGATCTGTCGATGGAAACTGCCGCCCGGGCAGTGGCCGCCAGCAGTGGCGGCCAAGCTGCCGCCGTTGGGGAACAAGCCCTTGCCTGCTTACCATTGCCTCTTGCCGGACTGATGTCAGCTTCCCCGATTGAGGAGGTCCGCTTTCAGGTTGATTCACTGAACAATGAGGCTCGGAATCTGGGATCGTCATTACATGATCCGTTTATGACTATGAGTTTTCTCGGACTTGAGGTTATCCCCTCACTCAAATTGACTGACCGTGGTCTGGTAGATGTGGAACACCAATGTTTTGTTCCCTTGTTTACCGATTCCTGAAAATCTGAAAACAGCCCCCGGAAAATTGCCTTCAGGAGAATGTTCCAGATGTCTTTGGTGTGTGAGCTGATAACCTGGAAAACGGTTCAACGACTGGCTCGTAGCCTGGCATTCAAACTTGTTGACGCTTCCTTCACTCCTGATATAATTGTCGCCATTGGCCGAGGAGGCTGTGTACCGGCACGTATTGTTGCCGATTATCTCCAGGTATTTCAGGTAACCTCAATCAAAATTGAACACTATACTATGGGTGCCGAACGACAGCGGCAGGCCCGGATCAGGTATCCTTTGAGCGTTGACGTTGATGGAATGAAGGTCCTGATTGTTGATGATGTCAATGACAGTGGCGATACTTTGATATTGGCTAAGGAACATATTGATTCGCATGAGCCCAGAGAAATCCGGACGGCCGTTTTACATCATAAGATTGTCTCTTACTTCCAGCCTGATTTTGCCGCCTGGCGGATTGTCAAATGGCGCTGGCTCATCTATCCGTGGGCGGTCATTGAAGATCTTACCGGTTTTATCATGCAGATGGAAAATCAATCGCTATATCCGGTGGATATTGCCCAGCGGCTTGAGCGCGATTACCACATCACTGTTTCGCAGGAAATGTTACATGATGTGCTGGCGCTGATCTCTTGGCATGAAAACCATTCTCCCGACCAGTGAAAGCTTCCCGATGTTGGGCCGCCACGGTGTCCTGAAGACACTTTTTACAAAACCGAAAAGTTTTCTGGTCTGGAATTTACGGAAAGCACCAGGATGTTTTCTTCATTGACAACTCAAGGGGGAAATTATTATTATGGCGCTTGTTGGGAGCAAGCTGCAGTGGTGGTTGATGGAAAGAGCACGACAAAGCCATTATCTGACTATCACCCCACTGATTGACTGTTGCATTGAAGCAGTCAAGTAAAGATAACCTTTTTCTATTGTCAGCATGTAAAATGGAGATACGAACAGCCAACTGGGAAGATCTGGAGGCTATTGTTTCCATCTACAATCAGGCGGTGGCCGCTGGCCAGAAAACGGCAGACATTATCCCGGTCACCGTTGCCAGCCGGAAACAATGGTTTGAAGCCCATGATCCTCATTCCTATCCGATTCTGGTTGCGGTATATAACGATATCATTATTGGATATTTAACTGTTAGTGCGTATCGTCCTGGACGCATGGCAGTTCGCCATACTGCAGAGGTAAGCTATTTTGTCCATTTTGACTACCATCATCGGGGAGTCGCATCAAATCTTTTGGGGCATGCTATGCACCTCTGCCCACCCCTGCACATAAAGACCTTATTTGCCATAATTATTGACAGCAATGAATATAACATCAGGCTTTTGGAGAATTATGGCTTTAAGAAATGGGGACATCTGCCCCGAGTGGCGGAATTTCATGGGGTGGAAGTGGGACATCTTTACTACGGTTTGAGGATTGATGGAAAAGCTTAACGATGTAAAGCATAAATCAGGTTACCGCAGTATCCCAGAATTTATATGTCATAAGAGGTTTATGTGGATAAAGGTGAAGCAGCGATGGCATCCCTGTTCCTTCTCATTCATTGTTTTGGCCAGGCGCTGTAGGGGGTTTGGGACAGGTAAGCATTATAATATCTTTTATCGGCTGATACTTCCTGCCCGATCCAAGCAGGCAGGGTAAAGTTCTCCTGTTCGTTTTTCAGCTCGATTTCAGCCAGGACCAGGCCTTCATTGGCATCGTGAAAGACATCGATCTCCCATACATGACCACCAAGGGGCAGGCGATAACGGGTTTTGTGAATCACTTGCCCCAGGCAAAACTCATCCAGTATCTGTTTGGCATCGGCAACCGGCAGAGAACATTCAAATTCCTTCCGGCGGATTCCGGCACTGGCGCTTTTGAGAGTTAACCATGCCTGTTCGCCAGCGATTCGAACACGTATGGTAACTTTTTGTGTGTTTGCCATATAACCCTGCAACAGTCTGGCGCCAGCATCCGCCTGCGCCTTCCAAGCCATGGAGCTTACCAGATATTTCCGTTCAATCTCGATAGCCATTAATCTAATCCTTTTTTATCCAGATAGGATTACGAACAAGTTGTAAAAAACAGCGCTAAGCAATTTGATATTTATAACTCAACTTTCTTAGTTGATCTGAAAACAGCTGAAAGAAATCTCCAGGGATGTTCCGGCATGGCTCTCGCTCATTCTCGCCGGCCGTCCATGGCCTGCCTGTGCGTGCCGCACGCAGACAGGCCGGCTTGTGGGGCGCGCTAAAGCAATATCCCCGCGTCCGCCGCGAATCACATCGTGTGATTCGTTCGGCGGCCAATAACCGCTATGAGCCAAGCCCGAACATCCTGCTAATATGTCCCTGGCAATGCAAGTCAGAAAGTTGAGTTATAACAAAATTCGATTCAAGGTGCAAATTGCCAGTTTATATATCTGAGATTAAAATGACTATCGATGCTCAATCTCAAAAAATAGGGTTTATTTTTTTCCGGTCTGCGGTAAAGGGATAACCATATTATCATAGCTTCTACTTGACATGCCCGGCAGGACAGAGGTAAGAATAGAGTAAATTTGCCATCGGAACTCTGTGCTCAGGCACCATATAAAAGCTATCCAGTTAAAGTTCATAAAAGGAGTCCTGTCATGAAAGCAGTTAAAGATATTATGACCACACCGGTAATCACGGTAACCCCTGAAACCAATATCAAGGATCTGGCAACTTTGCTTACCAAAAATAAAATCAGTGGTGCTCCGGTAGTCGATAAAGAAGGAATATTGCTGGGGATTGTAACCGAAACTGATCTTTTATTTACTGAAAAACCTTTAAATATCCCCAGTTTCTTTATCCTTCTTGATACTCTTGTTTACTTAGAAAACCCTTTCAAACTGGATAAAGAATTGAAAGAGCTTACTGCCCGTACTGTCGCTGACATTTATACTCATGATTGTTTAACGGCTACAGCTGATACTCCAGTTGGCAAGGTTGCCAGCCTGATGGTTGCAGAAAAAAAATATCTCCTGCCGGTTATCGACCAGAATAAAAAGGTCATCGGGGTTATTAGTCGCACCGATATGATGTCCCTGATCAGCTGATATTTCTTCTGCACCGCAGATGTATTTGCAGCAATCATAGCATATAGTGGAAAAATACTTTTCCGGGTCGATATTGGAAACTAAACTTTATTACTCAAGTTTTATTGATTATTTTGCAAAAATTGTCTAAAGAGGAATATATTATCAGCAAATCTCCGGATGAAACCATAAATTTCGGCGAAAAATTGAGCCGTGATTTGTTGTCTGGATCTCATATCTTTGCTCTTTACGGAACCTTAGGCGCGGGGAAAACACTGCTTACCAAAGGCATTGCTCGGGGGTTGCAAATTCCTGACTGGCATTACGTCAATAGTCCGACCTTTACCCTGATAAATGAATATGAAGGCCGCTTGCCCCTGTACCATTTTGACCTTTACCGGTTGAACAACCAGAACGATCTACTGGAAATCGGCTTTGAAGATTATTTACATAAACCCGGAGTTATGGTGATTGAATGGCCGGAGAAAATCGGAGAAATGATACTTTCACTTGATTTTGTCAGGATTACCCTGGCTATTACCGGCGAAGAACAGCGCGAAATTATTACCAGCTACAATAAACATGCAGATTTATAAAACCGGAAACATCAAGAGTTAATTATTATGGCACTGATAGTACAAAAATATGGCGGCACGTCAGTGGGAAGCATTGAGCGGATTAAAAATGTTGCCCGCCGGATAATTGCTACCAAACGCCGGGGAAATCAGGTTATTGTCGTTCTTTCAGCAATGGCAGGAGAAACCGATCGCCTGTTGAAACTGGCCGAGCAGCTGGAAGCTGCTCCTGAGAAAACAAATGAACGGGAAATGGATGTCCTGGTTTCAACCGGTGAGCAGGTTTCCATTGCCTTGGTGTCAATGGCCATTGAAACCATGGGGGAAAAAGCCTGTTCGTTTCTCGGACACCAGGTACAGATACTGACTGACGATGCCTACACCCAGGCTAGAATTGAACGGATTGATCCTGAGCGGATTTATAAAGCCCTGTCTGATGGGTATATTGTCGTAATTGCCGGTTTCCAGGGAATCGATAAAGAAGGAAATATCACTACTCTGGGGCGGGGAGGATCTGATACCAGCGCCGTAGCGGTAGCCACCGCAATGAAGGCTGAGCTTTGTGAAATTTATACTGATGTTGACGGTATTTATACCACAGATCCAAATATTTGCCATCAGGCCCGCAAACTTGCCAAAATATCATACGATGAAATGCTGGAACTTGCCAGCCAGGGGGCCAAGGTATTACAGATCAGGTCAGTGGAATTTGCCAAAAAATACGGGATCCCCATTCATGTACGATCAAGTTTTTCAGATTATGAGGGAACTGTAGTCTGCCAGGAGGATAAATCAATGGAAAAAGCTGTTGTTTCAGGTGTTGCAGCCAATAAAAATGAAGCAAAGATTACTATACATGGGATTCCGGATCGCCCGGGAATTGCCGCCATGATCTTTTCATCCATTGCGGATCAGGGAATTGTAGTGGATATGATCATCCAGAATATCTCTGAGGAAGGATTGACTGACCTGACATTTACGGTTCCCAAAACTGAATATCAGCACTCCCTCTCCATTATTACTGATATTTGCCGGAAAATAGGAGGGAAAACTGTTCTTGGTGATGAAAAGATAGCCAAGGTTTCAATTGTTGGAATCGGTATGCGTACCCATGCAAATGTTGCCTCTCGGATGTTTTCCGCCCTGGCCCGGGAAAATATCAATATCATGATGATCAGTACATCTGAGATAAAAGTTTCCTGCGTCATCGCGGAAAAATATACTGAATTGGCAGTCAGGGTTCTCCATGATGAATTCCAGCTGGATCAAGACCCTGACCTAAAGGAATAAACAAATGGCCATAATCAAAATCTATGATACGACCCTGCGTGACGGTACCCAGGCGGAGGATATTTCCCTGATGGCCGGCGATAAGGTCCGCATTGCACGGAAACTGGATGAATTCGGCATTCACTATATTGAAGGAGGCTGGCCGGGATCCAACCCTAAAGATATGACTTTTTTCAAACAGATTAAAAAAGTCCCCCTGAAAACGGCCAAGATTACCGCTTTTGGCAGCACCCGTAAAATTGAAAACCAAGCCGAAAATGATCCAAACCTGCAGGCAATCATTGCCTCAGGGGTAAAAGTAGCGACAATTTTTGGTAAATCATGGGATTTTCACGTTACCAATGCCCTGAATATCAATCTTGCCGACAACTTGACGGTTATTGAGGATTCGCTCACCTACCTGAAAGGGCAGATGGCTGAAGTCATCTATGATGCCGAACATTTTTTTGATGGCTTCAAACATAATCGGGAATACGCCCTGGAAACATTGAAAGCGGCAATCCGTGGCGGGGCTGACTGCCTGGTCTTGTGTGACACCAATGGCGGCACCTTGCCCTTTGAACTGGCTGACATTATCAAGCAGACGAAAAAAGGTCTGAGACCTCTTAAACGGCACCTGGGAATTCATGTGCATAATGACTCCGGGGTAGCGGTAGCCAATTCATTAGTGGCCGTAACCTGTGGTATCACCCATGTCCAGGGAACCATTAATGGCTTTGGTGAGCGCTGTGGAAATGCCGACCTGATTTCTATTGTCCCCAATTTACAGCTGAAGATGGGTCATAAAATCTTGAAAAAGGAGAATCTGCAAAAGCTTGCTTCTTTGTCGCGCTATGTGGACGAAATTGCCAATAAGCGTCATAATAACCGACAGCCATTTGTCGGCATGAGCGCCTTCGCCCATAAAGGCGGCATCCACGTCAGTGCCGTGCAGAAAGACCCTCTTACCTATGAACATATTTCACCCGACTGGGTCGGCAATCGGCGACGGGTGCTGGTTTCGGATCTCTCGGGCCGCAGCAATATTTTATATAAAGCCCAGGAATATAATCTGGATGTGGGTGACGATGAACAGACCCGCAAAATTCTTGAACGAATTAAAGACCTGGAAAGCCGGGGTTTTCAGTTTGAAGGAGCTGAAGCATCCTTTGAGTTGCTGGTAAAAAAGACTATGGGGACCTATAAACCTTTTTTCAATCTGCTGGGTTTTCGGGTAATCATTGAAAAATTCCGCCGAACCCGGATTCCGCTCTCCGAAGCTACGGTCATGTTGCGGGTCAACAAACATGTCGAGCATACGGCCGCAATCGGTGACGGACCGGTTGAAGCTCTGGATAAAGCCCTGCGCAATGCCCTGGAAAAATTCTATCCGGTTTTAAAAGAAATAAAATTGACTGACTTCAAGGTCAGAATACTTTCTTCTGACCAGGGGACGAAAGCCGTTACCCGGGTACTCATTGAAACCACCGATTCTAATGGCAACAAGTGGGGGACGGTGGGTGTATCCAGCAATATCATTGAAGCCAGCTGGCAGGCGTTGGTTGACAGCATAGAATATAAATTGATCCAGAGCCTGGACGATAAAAAATGAGTTATAAAGTTGCCATCCTGACGGTTAGTGACCGAGGTTCTGCCGGCCTGAGAGAGGATTTGAGTGGTCCAGCCATCCATGATTTCCTCAAATCATCAAAGGTCGATTTTCAGCTTATATCCCAGACAATAGTCCCTGATGAACAGGAAAGGATTATTCAGATGCTTCGTTTATGGTCTGATGATTATATTCCCCTGATTCTCACCACTGGCGGTACCGGATTTTCACCCCGTGATATAACCCCTGAAGCCACTCTCGCAGTTATTGAACGTCAAGCCCCCGGATTTGCCGAGGCCATGCGGAGCGAAAGCCGAAAAATCACCCCCCATGCCATGATTTCTCGGGCAGTATCAGGCATTCGCAAGCAAAGCCTGATTATTAACCTGCCCGGAAGCATAAAAGGGGTTCAGGAATGCCTGGCGGTCATCTTGCCGGCTCTTCCCCATGCCCTGGATAAACTGATGGGAGATCAATCAGATTGTGGCCGCTGAGCATGAATCTTTTCAACTGAAGTTAAGACCGGCAATCGTTGTTGACCTGGAAGAGATAATTGATCTTGACCAGCACTCTTTTATCATGCCCTGGAACCGGCAGATGTTTATTGATGAGCTGTCTGGCGACGAAAAACATCTTTACGGTGTATTTCAATCAAACCCGGATTGGTCACCATTGCTGCTGGGTTTTGTCTGCTTTCACCATTGTCTTGATGAAGCTACCCTGCTCAGGATTGCGGTGCATTCTGGTAAAAAGAGAAAAGGCATTGCCTCCTTTCTCATCCGGGAAATGATAATTCTGCTGAAGGATAAGAAAGTTAAGGAAATATTTCTTGAAGTTGGAGCTTCAAATCATGCCGCCCGAAGATTATACCGTTCCTTTGATTTTCAGCTTATTGGCAGACGTCCTGAATATTATTACGGCACCCGTGAAGATGCCCTGATTATGAAAGCAATGTTATAATATCTCAACTTTCTGACTTGTATTGTCAAGGATACATTACAGGATGTTCGGGCATGGCTCATAGCGGTATTGGCCGCCGAACGAATCACACGATGTGATTCGCGGCGGACGCGGGGATATTGCTTTAGCGCGCCCCACAAGCCGGCCTGTCTGCGTGCGGCACGCACAGGCAGGCCATGGAGGGCCGCGAGAATGAGCGAGAGCCATGCCCGAACATCCCTGAAAATTTCTTTCAGCGCTTTTTAGAACAACTCAGAAAGTTGAAATAATATGTTTCTTTTCCACAGCACGGTACTTCGCCTGACAGAGATCACTCCTGATACGTTCAGGATCCGACTTTCCTGTCCGGAAAACTTTGTCCGGCAGTTTATCCCCGGACAATTTGTTATGGTCAGCGTTGCCGGGCCATCGCACCTCGATCCCTTATTGAAACGACCTTTCAGTATCTGTCGGCTCAGATCTGATGGCTTTGAACTGCTGATAAAAGTTGTCGGCCGGGGAACAGAAATGCTTCGGCATATGGCCATCGGCACATTACTGTCACTTCATGGACCGCTGGGGAATGGATACCCCGTTAAAATTATTAAGAATGACAGCAGAATTATGCTGGTTGCCGGCGGGATTGGCATAGCCTCAATAATCAGTTTACTTGATTATTGCCTTGAAACTGCATACCCATTGAAAAATATCAACCTGATACTGGGAGCCAGAACCAGCAGTGAATTGCTCTATATTGATGAATTCCGGCAACTGGTCGAAAAAGGATTAAGTCTATCAATAGCCACCGATGATGGTAGTGTGGGACATTATGGACTGGTAACTGACCTGATTTCCCGGCAATTACAGGATGTTGAGAATAACCCGATTATCTTTTCCTGCGGTCCAATGCCCATGCTGACTGCTCTCGGAAAGCTGGCCATGGAGGCATCCTGTCCCTGCTACCTCAGCCTGGAAAGCCGTATGGCTTGCGGTTTTGGTGTCTGTCTCGGATGTGTGACCAGAAAAAAAACGAAGGATGAGAAACATCCATGGGTTAAAGTTTGTCAAGACGGGCCTGTTTTTGATGTTACAACCTTGATGTTATAGTTAGAATAGAAAAAACCTATGGTTGACCTTTCGATATCGCTTACTCCTGAATTACGTTTGCAGAACCCGGTTATGACCGCTTCCGGAACCTTCGGCTATGGTCGTGAGTATGAACCATATCTGGAATTGAACAAACTCGGAGCGGTGGTCACCAAAGGCCTTTCCCTATTGCCAAAACCTGGGAACGAACCTCCCAGAATCATGGAGACTCCCTGCGGTATGCTTAATGCCATCGGCCTGGAAAATATCGGGGTTGAGGCATTCTTAAGTGATGAATTACCTGTCCTGAAGGCTGCTCAGGCAACCGTGGTGGTGAATTTTTTCGGAGAAACCATTGATGAGTATGAAGAACTGGCTGGGATTATGGATCAGGAAACAGGAATTGACGCTCTGGAAATCAATATTTCATGCCCCAATGTGAAAGCCGGCGGGCTGCAATTTGGAATAGATCCCCGAATGGCAGCCAGCCTGGTTGCCGCTGTGCGCCGCCGGACAAGCTTGCCACTGATTACAAAATTATCCCCTAATGTTACTGATATTATCAGTATTGCCATGGCTGTGGAAGCTGCCGGTACCGACTGTGTTTCCCTTATTAATACCTTGACCGGGATGGCAGTTGATCTTCAGAGCAGCAAGCCGGTTTTGGCTAATATCACCGGTGGACTCTCAGGGCCGGCCATTAAACCAATAGCTTTGCGGATGGTACATCAGGTCGCCCGGAACGTAAATATTCCGGTAATTGGTATCGGGGGAATTTCTTCAGCCAACGATGCACTGGAATTTCTTCTGGTGGGGGCAACCGCCATTCAGGTGGGAACCTGTAATTTTGCAAATCCTGTCATCACGGCTGAAATTGCCGCTGGGATTGAATCTTTTTTACACGAGCGCTCAATCAGCCATATCAACGATTTTATCGGCTCGCTGAAAATTCCTTCCTGAAAGCATTCAGCTGTCAGCAATCAGCTTTCAGTTTAGAAAAATGAGGACATTACGTTACTCATTCACAGCATCCAGTTAACCTCTGCCGGCCTAAACTGTTGAAGCCGGCATTGATTTTCTACGCCTCAAGGTACGACGATTTACATATGACAAGATAACAGCACGACGGGATTCCTTGATAAATTTAAATTCCAGGGCAACCAGATAATGTGGCAGATGATTTTCCTGCTTCAAATCCTGCTCTTTACTCCTGATAACCAGGGCGAGAAAATCCCCCTGTAAATCACCTTCTTTTTCCGTCTCAAACCTGATAATAATCAACGTTCCATGACGAAGCAAAGGGCAGGGGGTGGTAAACAACATGCCGCCGCCGCTAAGATTAACTGCTTGTCCAGGATAAGGACCAAGTAACTGGTTTTTTTTATTGATAATGATGAATTCCAGCGAAAGGATAAGGGGGAACCGGAGGAATCCGCGACGGTTATCATCCATAATCATATTTGCCTTTTATCGGGGACCGATAGTATCCCAATGGGCACATTTGGGACACTTCCAGACCACTTCATCAAGTTGATAACCACACTGACAGCATTGATATGGTTTATTAACAGGCTTGTACGTATCAAAAAAATTCTGTAAAAACCATTGATATTCTCCACAGTTTTCTGTTGCCCGAACCAGTTTGGCCACCACGGCAAAGATTCCCGCAGCATCAGGTTTTGTCGCCAAAATCCGTTTTATCCAGTCAGCAGCTTCATTTGTACGACTATTATCCAACAAAAAATTACTATAGCAAAGGATAAAATGGACATTATCTGAATATTTATCCAGATAATGCCGGAAAAATTCATCCTTTATCTGGTTAGTTCTTTCAGCAGGCAGCTGGGAAAAACGACCAACAACCAACGATACCAAGTCAGGATTAAGCTCGAAAGCTTTTCTCCATGATTTCAGCGCCTCTTGCTCTTTTCCAGTTTTGATCTGTAAATCACCCAGATGCAACCATGCATCCATACAGTTTTCATTGATACCGATTGCCCGACGATAGAAACTCGCAGCCTTAGTGTCGTTACCGGATTGCTCGGCATCCTTTGCCATTTCAGTGGTCAAATGTGCCAGAATATTATGAGAATTATCGCTATCGCTTAATTCAGTGAGTTTTTTCTGAACCATGATAGCTTTATCCCATTCACGACCTAATTCATAAATGCCGCCTAATTCACGCAAAGCATCGACATAGGTTGGCGCTTTTTCATGCAATTCTGCAAAAGTCTTTCCGGCCCGTTCAATAAGGCCAGCTTTTTTATAATCCAGACCAATTTCAAACATGGTCTGTAACGTAATATCTTCGGGAAGGGAAGAACGTAGAAGGAGATTACGATGAACTCTAATGGCGCGGTCAACTTCACCAGTGTTGCGAAACAACTGACCTAGCGCCAGATAAATTTCGCTGGTGGCTGAACTCATCTGGGCAACCTTAATGAATTCAACCAGCGCCCGGTCGGTTTCGTTGGAAAGGATGTAGGACAAGCCCCTGAAGTAGGAACGGAGAAGAATTCCCTGATCTTCAGATGCCTCGTTGTCTTTCGATACGTTATCCGGCTGTTTGCTCCGACTCGAAGAGGAAAACTTTCGTTTCAACAACAAAAGAATAGTCAAAAAAAGAAGGACCAGCACAATGCCGGCAATCAGGAAAATATTCATGTAATCACTGGGTTACTGAAGTTGTGGCATCCGGTTTGTCAGTGGTCAACTCAACATCAGAAACCACTGCTTCGGTCAAAGGTAAATTACGGAATTTTTCCAACTCTGTTTCCAGATCTTTAATTTGCTTATCCTTTTTTTTCATTCTCCGGCGCTGGCGGAAAAGCACCATGATATCAACAATAGCCACGGAAATAACCCCGCAGAAAATGGCTAAGAAAAGTAAAGCATATAAAGGTATTTCCAGAGGGCCTAAGACGACAAATGCCAGGTCATAGCGTAAAGAAACCGGAAGTGATAATGCGCCCATATTCTCAAAAACAAAAATCAGCAGTAAGGTTAAAAAAAGGAGCAGAAAAGTAATTTTTACATATCTCATTTCAGATTCATCCTTTCAGCCGTAAAATATTTCACTAAAGTTTCATAGGTCTCTTGAAGATGTTGAGGCATGACCTTGGTTTCTCCGATAACCGGCATGAAATTATAATCTCCCTGCCAACGGGGAACAATATGGAAGTGGAGATGGGCATCAATTCCGGCTCCAGCTATTTTACCCAGGTTAATACCACCATTGAAACCATCAGCCTGAAGGGCAAGCTGCAAACAGGCAACGGAGCGCCGAAAAAGTTCCATTAATTCCTGAAACATCGGTGTCGAAAGTTGTCCGAGATCATTAACATGTTTAAACGGTACCACCATCAGATGACCATTATTATAAGGATACCGGTTCATCAGGACATAGGCATGTTCACCCCGGTAAAGAATCAGGTTTTTCTGATCATCAGATTCCTTGGCAATCTGACAAAAAAGGCAACAATCCTTAAGGGATTGTTTATTGTCATCAAGGATGTATTCCATCCGCCAGGGAGCCCAGATTACCTTTTGACTCATATTAAGCCTTAATTCCTTTCTCTTATTGCAGAGATAGAAAATGATCTATCATGTTTCCAGCCCCATTTCCACTATTTTTCATAATAATGCCAAGCTCAATTTAATGGCTTTATCAACATCATCCATCTTATTTTTACCGAACCGGCCAAGGCGTTTTTCCAGTCGTTCCTTGGCAACAGTAAGTATCTGGCTTGTTTTTATAATCGAGGGGTAGTCAAGTCCTCCTTCTGGAGGATTGATTCCTACGTTCATTGGATAAAGCTTCACAGAGTTTGAAATCGCGGCAACAATGGTTGTAGGCGCTTTCTCATTACCAATATCATTCTGGATAATAAGAGCGGGCCGCTTACCTGCCTGTTCACTTCCTCTGGCAGGATTCCAGTTAACCAGCCATACTTCACCTCTTTTGGGAACAGTATTCATTAAAGGATCTCCCTTTGGACTTGAGAGGTTAGATCGGCAAATAGTTTATCCTCTTCGGCCATGTCTTCATAGCCTTTTGCCATAAGAGCCTCGGTCTTCTTTTTTAACCATAACTTGAACGCCTCCTGCGCAAGATGACTTTTGGCCATGTTAAAAGTCTTTGCTGCTTTCTCAATATCCATATAAAGATCACCATCAATGGTTAAACTGACCTTCTTTTTAGTTCTCATTTCATACCTCCTATTTTACCTTATAAAGAATATGATAATAAACCGTATTATTTATCTTGTCAACTGATGAAATTCTTTTTGACCAGCGCATGAAACTCTTCTGAAGGTATCTCATTTCCACTATTTTTCTTAGACCTGCATGGAAATAAATGCTATGAAAAGGATAGGAGGTTTTAATGAAAGACGCCACGCTGCAAGATAAAATCAAAGATTTAGAAGAACTGCTGAAGAAAAAAAGAGCCGCCATTCCACGTCATTCGGTCAGGCCATACCAGCTGCTGGAGATCGAAGAGCTGGAAGAGGATTTAATGGAATTAATAAAAAGAAAGGAAGTTTCTCATGATTCTGGATGCACAGACAACTGAGCTTAATGCTATCATGACCGTAGCTGATCTGATGGCGGCCGCCGCCCGCACCGCCCCGAAAGGGAAGGGGGCTAACCGGCTGATTTCCATGATTTTTACCGGTGAAGATAAAGATCTGGTTGCTGCCAGGATGGCGGAAATTGCCATAGAGGAAGATATCGCTTTTTTTCAGCGGGATGCTGGAAATATTTATCAGTGTACAGCCGTCCTGGTGCTGGGAACTTTGCTGGCCCCAATGGGAATTCCCTATTGTGGCTATTGCGGCTATGAAGATTGCCAGGCGTGTAGTCAGAATGACGGCCGTTGCAGTTTCAACATTATTGACCTGGGAATCGCCCTGGGATCAGCCGTAGCCACGGCTGCCCTGCATCACATCGACAACCGCATCATGTTCTCTTTCGGCAGGACCGCCCTGGAGATGGGTTTATTGCCGGAAGGTACCATGGTTGCCTATGGAATTCCCCTGTCGGTTTCCAGTAAAAGCCCGTTTTTTGACCGTTGATTTCAGGTTTTCACCTAATGGGTGCTGTGATGAACTAACGTAATGCCATGATTTTTCGTAGCTGAAGGCTGATGGCTGACAGCTAATAGCTTATAGACGGATATCTTTCAGGTTCAACTGAATGGACTGGTTGCCATTCCAGGTATTGATCTGCGGGACAAAGGCAAGATCAACCCGATCTCCGGCAGAAATCTGCCGATCACCCATATTAAAACCTATGGCGTTGTTTTTTGCTGAATGATCACGTACCTGTAGACGCAGATGATTTTTACCAACAATTGAGGCTCGGTTCACCTCAAGTTCTTCGGCCACAAAAATCGGTTCGGGGTTGCCAAAACCAAATGGCGCCAGTTGAGCTATATCCTGAAGAAGTTGGAATGAAAGATCACCGAGTTTCAGCCGGCCATCAACTGTAAGTTCCGGTTGCAGCTTATGGCTCTGCAGGCGTTCAGCCACGAAGCTGTCAAGGGAATTTCGAAATGCTGCCAGATTATTATGGTTAATGGAAAAACCGACAGCCATCTGATGTCCACCAAAGCGATTAAGATGTTCGCTGCACCTGGTAATCATATCCAGTAAATGAATACCCGGGATACTGCGCCCGGAAGCCTTGCCAACCCCGTTTTCGTTCATACTTATCAGCATGGTCGGCTGAAAATAACGCTCAGCGATTTTAGACGCGACAATACCAATGACCCCTTCATGCCAATTGGTTGACGCCAGCACGGTAACATATTTACCCCCATAATTGCGATCCTGAGCCATACAGCCGTCAACTTCCTCAAAAATCACTTCTTCTACCTTGCGACGCTGCAGGTTTAGCTGCTGTAATCGATATGCCTGCTCATCCGCAACCGCAGCATCATCGGTAAGCAACAACTCCATGGCATCATGGACGGAATCCATCCGGCCAGCGGCATTCAGGCGGGGTGCAAGTTTAAAGGCAATATCGCGGGCGGTTATCCCGGCGCTGCGATCTACCCGGCTGATATTCAGTAAGGCATCAAGACCGGGACGATGGGCACTGGCAATTTCTTCCAAGCCATATTTCACCAAAATCCTGTTAACTCCGGTAAGCGGCATTACATCCGCCACGGTGCCCAAAGCAACCATATCCAGATAACGTTTCAGGTTGATTTCTCCGGACATCATCCCAGCTTCACGCATTGCCCGCCGACAGGCAACCAGCAGATTAAAAGCGACGCCAACTCCGGCCAGATTTTTCTCCGGATAGGAACAGTCTGTCTGCTTGGGATTAATGATAGCGTAAGCAGCCGGAAGCTCAGAAGGGAGTTCATGATGGTCAGTGATAATGGTGTCCATATGAAAACTGGCGGCACAGGTCACCTCAGCAATATTGGAAATACCACAATCAACCGTAACCAGAAGGGAAACCCCTTCTTTGGCATACTGCTGGATAGTTTCACTGTTCAGGCCGTAACCTTCCTGCAGGCGCGATGGTATATGATAAAAAACATGCAAGCCAATCTGGCGGAAAAACTGTACCAGGATTACTGATGATGAAATACCATCAACATCATAATCGCCGTAGACCAGCACTTTTTCATGCCGTTCCATTGCCTGGAGCAGCCGTTTTACCGCCTTTTCCATTCCTTTGAGCAGGTTGGGATCGGGAAGATGGGACAGGGAAGGGGAGAGAAAGCGCCCAATATGTTCGGGTTGATCAATTCCCCGACGAAGTAAAATTTCGGCAATTATAGGCGAAATTCCCAATTTTGCTCCTAAAGTGGAGGTCAGGACAGGTGAAACATCGGCGCAAGTCCATATTTGATTATGTATCTGATTATTCATAGTCTCAACTAAAACTCATGCTGCTTTAAGTTCCTTCCTGCCAGATTACCAGAAAACCAGCCGCAAAAATCAAAACTCCGCCAAATGCGGTTATCAGAGAGGGAATGTCCCGCAAGAACACCATTCCCATCATGATGGTGCTTACCGGTTCCAGATAACCAATAATGGCCACATGCTGGGCCATGACGGTGGTAAGGCCGGAAACATACATCAGAGGTGCAAGACTGCAATGGATAAATCCCAATAAAACTAATATAATCCAATCCAGGGGAGGGGCAGACAGTGGCTGCACAATAACCATGGGGGCCAGAATAACAACAATGAATATTCCTTGCCAAAAGGCAATAGATATGGGCGGTAGCCCCCTGGTTAACCCTTTAGCAATAATCAAGGTTATCGCGTAAGCCAGACCTGAAATTACACCGAAGGCAATACCGCCGGTCGCCTGTTTATCCAGTAACAATTGCAGGTGAGGAAAAAGCATCAGGAAAAGACCTGCAAGAGAAACAGGCAGGGCGATGCCGGTCCAGCGGTCAAATTTCTCATGCAGGATTAAAGGAGCCAGGAGGGCAACAAATATCGGCGCGGTATAATGGCTGAAAACCGCGTTGGCAATGGTTGTATGGCGCAGAGCCAAAAAATAAAAGTAGAGATTAAGTAAAAGACAGATTGCCAGCAACAGAATCTGCCAGAAATTTTCTTTAAGATCCTTAATAAGACGCTGAGCGGCTGAAGGGTGAAACCTGGCAACCAGAAAGAGAACCGGCAGCGAAAACAATGATGAAAAAAATATTACCTGCCAGGGGGGCATAACCACTGTCTTGATAACAATACCCCAGGTACTCCACACTAAAAGGGCTAGAATTATCTTTAGATATGCCTTGTTAACTACCTTATTTAACACTTAATGCCATATTTTCTTATTAATGGTTCAATCTTATCCATAATGGAGTTTTTAGGAAGCCATCATGA
>JAYEKE010000108.1 GCA_034660915.1 Pseudomonadota bacterium | reverse complement strand
CAATGTTGTGGCAACCTTAACTTTACAACCGAAAGACGCGCTTGAGATTCATCGTAAATAGTTCCTGGATCGTACTGTCTTTATGACATAATCTCTGTTATCATAAAATCAGTATAGTTAGGTATCTTAACCCATGTTTAACATCGATAAAAATATATCCTTTGATATCAATACGTTACAAGCCTAAAAAATTTCCAGTGGCACTACAATCACGTGCAAATTCAGTACGTTGCATATTCCAGTGGCACTACACATGAAAAATGCCAGATTTTTTCTTGAAATCATTAGCTTTTTCGGCCTAAAAACGCCAAAAATCGCCAAATCAACTAAAATCTTGTTAAACATGGGTTAAAACATTATTTTTGTAAAGGAGAAAAGGATGAAAGTTTTACAGGCAGTCGAACATCATCTACAGTATCACCGGGTAAATTCCAAAAAAAAATACCGTTAAGACCTGCGAGTACGTACTGTTTTGCTTTTCTGAAACTTTTGCTGAGCGAGAACTAGAAGAAGTCAACCAGGAAGAGGTTCTCGATTTTCTGATTAAACTCACCAATGGCAACAAACAGTCAACAAAACGCAATCGCTACTCAACTCTTTCGTCTTTCTACAATTTCACAATCAATACAGCTTCTCCGGAACTAACAAATCATTGCGCAACTCCAATTATCAAAAAAATATTCCGACGGGCCACATGTATCCAATGGAAGATCATTGACAAAGAAACCATTGACGAAATTATTTTCAGAACGATGAATACCCGAAACAGGCTAATTATGGAATTGATGGCCAGAGGTGGCATGAGGATTGGAGAAGTTCTTAAGCTGACACCGAATGATATTGACGATCGTAAACTAATCATTCAGGAACCAAAAAGCGGGCGTGAGGAAGAAGTCGTCTTTATCCCTAGAAAACTACTGCTGAGATTGAATGAATACGTAAAAGCTAAGGATCTCAATCCGGTTGAAAGGATTTTCCAAATCTCTTATGTGGCGGCCTGGGCGATGGTAAGAAAGGCTGGTGAAATGGTCGGTGTCAAATTGCGCCCCCATGATTTGAGGAGGCATGCAGCAACTTATGCTTCACGATCCGGTACGCCCCTCGAGATTGTCAGCAAGGTGATTTTAAGACATTCGGATTTATCGACCACTCAGCGATATCTTGGCAAAGTCAATGATGCCGAAGCTATGAGATGGATTGAAAACTTGCATGGCTAAAACAAATAAGGGCGAGAAGTTCCTTTCTCGCCCTTGGGAAATATGTTGTTGCCTTGCTATTTTATGCTTTTTAACAGCATTTCAATCTCAGAGCGCAGAGGAGGCAATTCATCTTTAACAACCGTCCAAACGATACTCAAGTCGACACCGAAATATTGGTGGATAAGTTTGTCTCTCATCCCCGCCATGTATTTCCATGGAATCATTGGGGATTGATTTCGTAAGTGGTCTGGTATTCGTTTGGCGGCTTCACCTATGATTTCAAGACTGCGTATTACCGCATTGATTGTTTTGCGGTCGGCGGCAAAAGTCTCAGAAGAATACCCATGTGTAAATGTAGCTACATCATCGATGGCAGCTAAAATATCTTCAAGGTAATCTTGGTAAACCCGTTTCATAGCATTGCCACTTCATTGAGAATGTGATTACCTATGTGTGGTTTGAGCGCGTTCCTAGTAACCAAATCCACTGTCGTCCCAAGCCATTCACTAAGACGATCTTCAAGCTCTAAAAACTTAAAAAAGCCTAAAGGCTTATCAAAACTAACAAGAATATCTACGTCACTGTTCTCGGTACTTTCGCCTCGAACATAAGAGCCAAAAACTCCAATTTCAATGACACCGTATTCTCGGTTTATTTCTTCGCGGTGCGAATGCAGAATGGCATTGATATCGTTTAACGACTGAGGTCTCATCTACTTATGCCGAGGGTAAAATTTATGCCTGACTTTCTTTTGCTAATAAGAATATCAGTTTAACCTACTAATGGCAACCTCTACCTTTCCGCCAAACTGAGAACTTAAGATATATCGTAATAACTAACCTGATTAGCACTAAAGTTCAGCTAGGTTTACCAGATGAGTTACTTGATGTTATGTAAGATCAAGATCGCCCTCATTTATAGGAACAATGATCATTATGATGCCCGGAATACAGCTTATAACAGGTCCAGCTTGTCGGTACTAATCAGGATAACTAATGGTTGGCGTCCATTACCGCGATACTGCGAGGGTTGAAAAGCCGGTCCAGATTTTTGGTGCTCATCTTTTTCCCTGTCCGAAGATGGCCACAGTCCGTTGTATAACCAGCTGCAGGGTTGTCTGGTAAATTTCGCCGGCCAGGTGAACCGGGTTTTTACCATGTACCAGGTTCGCTCTGACCTCGTTAAGAATCATGGGACAATATACCGCTGCCGCTGGCCGTCGCCAGCCCTTGGAGAAAGGTCTCCAATCCTTTAACATAGTCTGAGCCGGCGGCCAGAAAGCCGGTGTTATGGTCTCCGTCAATGGCCAGAAATGTTTTGGGTTCCCGGGCCGCTGCAAACAGACGCCGGCCATGGGCAAAGGGGACGATTTCATCCCCGTGACTGTGGATGACTAACAGCGGACAGGAAAGATGTTGCAGATGGACCATGACCGGGTAGGAAAAACGGCATAAAGTTCTGGCAGGAAGAAGAGGGTAGAGATCGGCAGCCAGGTCCGGCAGGGAGGTGAAGGCCGATTCTATTATCAACCCTCCTGACTGGTGATGGCGGGCTAGGTGGATGGCCACCGCGGCCCCCAGGGAGCGGCCGAACAGGACGACCTTTTCCGGCGCTACCTGCCTGGTGGCGGTCAAGTAATTCCAGGCGGCGCCGGCATCGTTATAGGTTCCTGCTTCGGAAGGTTTCCCCTCACTGTGACCGTAACCGCGGTAATCAAAGATCAACGATGAGTATCCCAGCCGGTAAAAAATGGCCAGGGTATCTAGGCGGTGCGAAATATTGCCAGCATTACCATGACAGAAGAGAATGGTGCCGCGTTCTTCAGGGGAAGAGATCAGCCAGGCGGCGATGGTGACGCCGTCGGTGGTGGTCAAGGTCACCGGCTCATAAGGCAGGCTGGCGTCGGCCGGGGTGGCGAGTAAAGAGCGTTCCGGGAAATAGAGAAGCTTTTCCTGGGCGAACCAGAGATAAAGGATGAACAGCAGGCAGATAACTGCCGTGCCGCCGATGAGCTGCCAGAGAGATTGTCCCATGTTTTTCCGCATTCCGTTGCAGGTGGTGACTAGTGATGAATGATAGTGTATCCCTGTTTTTGGCATGCTTTGGCAATGGCCTGGGCGTGAGCGGCACCACGGGTTTCCATGGTCAACGTCACCCGACTACAGCCAAAGGGCAGCTTGGGGTTTAGGCGCTCATGGTGGACATCGAGGATAGTGCCCCGCTGGGCGGCAATGATGCCGCTGACCGCATGCAGACTGCCGGGGTGATCTTCGATTTCAAGAGTGAGAATGGTTATTCTGCCGCTTGCTGCCAGCCCTTGGCGAATAATGCGGTCCATCAGGGTGAAGTCAATATTGCCGCCGCTGGCCACCAGCACCACCCGGCGGCCGGAGAAGCCCTGGCTGCCCTGCAGGAGAGCGGCCAGCGGCACGGCTCCAGCGCCTTCAACAACCAGTTTTTTCCGTTCCATAAATAGTAGCACGGCCTCGGCAATCCGGTGTTCATCAACGGTGACCATATCGTCAACCAGCTGATTGATGATGGTTGCTGTCTGTTTCCCCACCTGACCGACGGCTATGCCGTCCGCCAGGGTTGGTGACGGTTTTTGAGTCGTGATGGTCCCGGTTTTAAAGCTGAGCGCCGCGGATGGTGCGGCTTTCGACTGCACGCCGATGACTTTGGTGGCGGGAGAAAGTTTTTTCACCGCGCTGGCGATGCCGGCGATCAGACCGCCGCCGCCCACCGGTACCAGGATGGTGTCAAGACGGTCTATTTGTCGGCAGATCTCCAGGCCGATGGTCCCCTGGCCGGCCATTATCTGCAGATCGTCAAAGGGATGAATAAAATGCATCGGTTGCCGGCGGGCATACTCCAGGGCCTCAGCCAGCGTGGCCCCGTGAAGCACCACCGTGGCGCCGTAGCTGCGGGTCGCTTCTTCCTTGTTCAGGGCGACCGATTCCGGCATGACGATGGTTGCCTGTTTGCCCAGTTGATCGGCGGCAAAGGCCACTGCCTGGGCATGGTTGCCCATGGAGGCGGCGATCACTTGGTTTGTTTGCAGCTGGATGAGCTTATTGAAGGCTCCCCGGACTTTGAAAGAGCCGGTTTTCTGCAGGTTTTCCGCTTTCAGGAAAACGTCGGCCCCGCTCATGCGGCTAAAAGAACGGGAATGGATAAGCGGTGTCTGGCGGATGTGGGGACGGAGGCGTTCAGCCGCTGCCTGAATGGCGGTGATGGTCAGCATGGCTCCCTCGACATCGAGCCAGTCGATGATGAGGAAACACTACATCCTCTCACGGCGCAGGTTATGGATGTCATGCTTTAGGGAAGCCAACTCATTCTCAAGGTTGCTAATGGCATTTGCAAGATTAGCAAGGCCATTATAGAGGTTGTATTTTTCAGGGTCATTTTCGGGATGTGCAAAGTTGGCAAGGTTTTCTTCAAAACATTGTCTGGCAGTATGCGATGACATAATGACCTCCTTTGTCAAGCGAGTATTAATGGGGTCTGACCCCTATTATTCTGCTATTATTCCTGCAATTTGTAAGCATAGAACGATAAATTGTCTATGTGTTTTATTAGACCATGGCAAGATGGATCATCGCATTTAATGCTTCCTTGCATCATGTTAGAATGGTTCTCTGCGGAGGACACACTTACTGCAGGTAGACTACAAGACAATGCCAGGACCATTGCGGTGAGAATAATTGCCTTGCTAGGCATTAGAGTGCAACAGAAGGCCAAGTTTATCCGTGGTTGTTTTATGCTCATATGGTGAAATATAGCTAATGGTAGGATTGAAGTCAAATAGTGGTGGTGTGCAATGCCTCTGACAATCTCAACTTTACCGGCCAGTCAGCCAACTTAAGCTTCATCGTAAATCTATCATAAGAATATCGATAGCATTCAACATTCTAAAGAGGTTTAGAATCATCTTACGAAGGTTTATTCTTCAACTAATAGCCAAATCGTATTCGTATAGTTTCTTTGCCTTCTCCTTGAGCTGTATAAATATTTGCTTTTACGGTTCCAGAGCTCAAGCCGTACGTATCTGCAAGACTGCCGGTGCCATTGCTTATTGAGCCATACCATGCAAACAAAACATCTCCCGTGGTTGTGGTAGTGCTACTGCCTGAACTGATTCCCATGCCAGTTACTTCAAAAGTTCCCACTCCGGTAATGGAATTTACTACCTGCATAAAAAGAGTACCATATTCTTCTGTCAAACGCATGGGCGGGCTGACATGCATCATGGTAGCTGAAGCAGTTCCTATTTTTGTGCCGTCTAAAGTGATTTTCCCTGTAGCATGGAATCCAGATATCGAAATATGTCAATGAAATTGAGACACCTTGTTCAATAATTTAATGTAGCATTGGGATAGAATTTCCATCTGTTTCAATGCTGTATTTTTCACCGACCATTTCAGGTAGGCCACTTCCTTCCGGAATGCGCTGTAGAGTTATTTCAGCCGGTCCATCGCCTTGTTTATTATTCGAACCAGGTCCTGACCTGCCAAACGAGTGCCATCATATGTCTTGCCTATAATCGTCATCATGAGTTCTCCTGGCGGTTCCTTTGTAAGAGTAACTGGATACAGGTCTCTCATGCTAAACTTAAGAACGATATCTAACAAACCATCTTCATTGACATCCTCGTACGCATAACGCAATGGATGAGCTCCATCGTCAACCCCAGGGGGCAAGGTTATGCCAGGCCAGGTAAGGAATAAAGTGCTTGGGTCAACCACCATAATATCGAAGCTTTCGGTACCCAAAACGGCGACCGGGAGTACTCCTTTGCTGTTTACATTGATTGGATTGCAGGCGCTGCAAGGCTTGATGTCGATATCAATAATAGTCGCACCGCAAGGTCCTGGCCATTTTTGTACGTTGTCAACCGCCAGGGAGAAATCTTGTCCGGTGTAACGGTTGTCCTCGAGCCGTGCGGTAACCCGGAACGTGAACCGGTCTGGAAGCCAAGGGAAGAAAGAAGTGCTCACCTCCATCGATGCATGCAGCCAGCCACGAAGAGCTGTGCTTTCTCTGAGGGAAAGCGGTCCGACTGCCGTCGGGGTGAACATCATTGGATCAAAAACTACACTCGAAACAGTTCCCAATACGAAGTCATTTACTTGAAGCCGGCCAATTATTTTCCCTGATATATCGATGTAGTCAATGGTAACCACTCCGGACATTTTTACACTGTAGGGCTCTTGCTCTACGAGTACGAAGTCCAACTCTACCCGGTCGAAGCCTGAGCAGGTTGCATCCTCCGTGCCATCCGAGATCGCTGGCAAGGGAACATGGAAGTCCAGTTCGACACAGTGGTTCTTTGAGAGGGTAAAGAGCTGGTCCAGGTAGGCGAAGTTGTTGAAAGATGGATTCGTGCATGACTGGTCACCAATAGGACCTTCCCCCACCTCAAGTGTCGCCATGTAATTCCCGTTTTCCAGGGCAGGGGACACGGAGTAGTTTTGCGTTCCGCCGGTCATCCATCCTGAAAGGTCGCCGTTCTCGAAGTCGCCGTTCATCAACTGAGAGTTCACTGGCAACTGAGCTTGAACGGCCATGGGCAGTGCGAGCCAAAACAAAATCATGAGAAAGACGAAGGAACTTTTGACATAGATTCTTTTCATTTTTTCCTCCCCTTTAAGTGGTCTAAGGACGGCAAAAACTGTTTTTTCCGTGTTGTTATTTAGACTATGGTGGTCCCTAAAATTTGGACAATGTGTTAAGCCCTAAATCCTTCCTAATGAAATTCCCAGAGCTTATTTATATGATCAGGCTGTCCAAACAATAGGGGCCACCCCATTTTGACGGTTTCGCATGTCGAGGTCAGACTCCCGCTCATTTCCGCTGACCATTTTGGCCGCTTCCGAAGCGCCCGCCGCAAAACCGCTTAGAACCTGGCCTCGACAAAATTTCAAAACTAAGGACCTCTCAATTTTGACTTGACCTCTCTTTGTAGCGTGATTAAATTGCAACAGCAATTACAAGCCTTTAAGATATTCAAGATAGGCCACTAAATCATCGATTTTCATGCAGAGTTCAGCTTGTACAGCATCATCAATGATCCAATCGTCCCCAGGCTTTCCGTCCACTTGGCCGTCCATCTTGGAGCGAAGGTTGCTCAACAAGTACTGGATAGCCCCCTCATATGCTTCTGTATCGAACATGTAATCAAGTGCCGCAATCATATTAGCGATGGCGTTTTTACGCTTATCAGCATTGTTCTTGAAAACAATGCTTGGCAGGCTTTGGATGTAATCGTTGATGTCGTGCTTTGCGCCCACTTCGTCGACGACCACCAGTTCCATCGTGTCTGTTCCCTTACCGCCGTCGTCATCCGTTACTTCGACGGTCACCGTGTAGCTTCCTGGAGTCATGTACGTATGGTCAGCGGTTGTCGTTCCAGTGGCATCAGGTTCCTCGTTTTCCTCGATGACCGTGCCGGTGACAACAGTGCTGTCGCCAAAATCCCAGGAAGATATATGGGTGTCGAGACAACCAGGATCGGTAAAGCTTCCATTGTAATGCAGGTTATGAACGACCGGGAGAATGAACTGGGGATTTGGCTGATCCAAAGAATCTAAACTAATAGTAGGTGCCACATTGTTGATCGTAACTGGTGTAGTTGTCTCATCAGTCAATCCGAGTGGGTCGCGGACTTCCAGTTTGGCCAGACCACTGAAATCATCACACCAGGTATAGGACGCCATCGGATTGGCCGACCAGGCGGTATCCCAAGTGCCGTTGTTGTCGAAGTCCCAACGGTATTTGAGGGAAGCTCCTTCAGGATCAGAAGAGGCACTGGCATCGAAGCTAACAGCCGTCCCCTCATCAGCCGTGTACGGCCCATTCGCATCGGCCACTGGAGGTGAGTCCGCGACAGTTTTCAGCAGGTAGCAGTCCGGATCACCGTAAAGGTTGTAATCAGTCGAGTTCATTCCCACATCGGGAACCGCGCCTTTGGTCAGATAGAGAGCAACACCCGCCGGTTTTGGAATGCCGTCATTCATGATTTTCTTCGTGTAGAAGTAGGCAAAGTTGTGGTTTTTCGCGGAAGTGGCGCTGAAGGTCCAGGCTCCATGGGAGTCCCAGGAAACTCGCGAGGCCGATACGGTGGCAATGGCTCCCTCTCGGAGCAGCGCGTAACCGAGGTTGTTGCTGTTTTCAGGATAGCCATTCAGACAAGAAGCCTGGAAAGTGAAGGCCGGCATTGAGTCATCCAGATTTCCCGTCAAACTAGAGTCGAAAATGTCCCCTGCACCTTCTGAAGAGCCGTGAGTTGTCCAGGTAACGATTCCGTAACCGTTGACCCACTCATTCATGACGTTGTTCTTCGTGCAGGGCCAGAGTTCAGGGGTGGGAGGGGCATAATCGTCATCATAGATACGGTAGGTGGCGAAACCAGCTGCTGACGCGTAATCATTCCGGATGCCTTCGCCGAGATGGTACGAGGGGGTATCATCCCACAGCGGTTTCATCGGTAAAAGGATCGATTCTCTCCAGCTGATATCACCTGGATCTGTTTCATATTCGATTATCTTGCCAAGAATTCCATCCAGATGATCATAATTATCGTTGTAGACTGGAATTCTGCCCACGAAAACTTCCGCGCCGCTGTCGGGCCCGCCTGTTCCCCGGTCTCCCTGGGCCCAGACAAAGTTGATGACTTTATCCTTCCTGGTAAGTGAGGTGCCGGTAAAGTCCGAATTGTTGTAGTAAGTCCCGGTCAGACCGCCGACGCTATCGGAATTATCATAAAGATGGGTTTCTGGTATGATTTGGTCAGGAACGTAGTGAGCATGGCCCTTTGTTACGGTGGTTCTCCAGAAAAGTTGAATGATTCCATCGCCAGTATTTTCCCGGAACTCCACTGTAATGTTGTGCTTTCCGGCCGTCATGGCTTGGGTTGCATAGTCATTTGCCGGAAGATGTTCCGTCCAGTTGTTGATAATCGGTGATCCATCAACATACAGGCGCACGCCATCGTCGCTAAAGGTATGAAATTCGTAGTTCTCATTGTAATCACACTGCAGTTTCCCGGTCCATAGAACGGAAAAAGTATTTTCCCCGATAGAAGGATGCGGGCTGCGCTCATTCGTAAAGTCGAGCGTTTCACCAAAATACTGATCACCATCGAGATCCCAATTGCCTGTCAGGTCAGCGTAGAAATAGTCCGTTGGCGATTCACGGTATTCGTGTGCGGTGTAGCGGGGCCAGCACATTTTCATCGGGACGTCACCGACCGTATCCCCAGGATTGTTTGGATCATCCGGATTCGGGTCGCCAACCAAGAGGACATAGTTAATCCCCAGCGCCAGGTAATTATTCTTCAGCCACTGGCGGATTTTTTCTGCTGTTCCATTGGGTGCCTGGCCGGCTAAGGATCCGTACTGACTCTCCGTTACGATCAGAACGTTGTGACCATACAGTTCTTTAAGATAGACGAAATCATCGAGCCGATCGCTATTCGACAGAATGTCTTCGGTCGTGATGATGACATAGTCATAACTGCCGTTGCTCATCGGCTCATACAATGAATCTTCGCCATAAAGGACCGGGGAGGAAGAGTCATAGGAAATCGTTACGATCATGCTCTTGACATGAGTCAATTCCCCTTGAACTGGATTGTAGAGAAAGGGCCGGTATGAGAAGACGACAAAACTGGCATTCTGAAAGGAATCTCCGGGCAGTCCGGGAAACTGCTGGAGCAGCGGCCCTGGAGCAAGCGGAACCTTGCGCTGTGATACCATGAGCAGCTCCGCGGGTTCTTCGGGGTAATTTGCATCTTGGTTATAAACGAAGGTATTTCTTCCTTCGACAATGCTCTTTTCAGTGCCCCAGTCCAGCGCGTCAGGGTCATATTCTCCCGGACTCGTGTCCTGAACAGGGCCCAAGGGTGGAACGGGAATCATAGTGATTCCAGGCAATACCTCTGACTGGACAACTTCAAAATTAAGTTCAACGTTTGAAGGGTCAACATCTGCAGGAAGCTGGAACTCGAAAATTCGATGGGGCAGTGCCGGATCACCAGCTGAACCGATAAGGGAATAGGCCGGATCCAGCATCCTAATTTCGTGCAAACCTTGACTGTTTTCAACGATTTCGTATTCTCCGGAAGAGATTTCGTAGGTTGTCTGCTGGGCCGAAAGCAGGGGAGGGAACAGTAGAAGAACGGCCAAAATGCTGATTAATGAACATACTGATTGTTTCATTTTCAACCTCCCTTTTTGAATGGTCTGAACTGTAGACAGTTGTTTTGTTTGTCAGGAATACCTCAATCAGGTTGCTGACATGATCGGCCAAGATTATGGACGGAGAGAAGGTATAACGCCTCCTCTTTCCGGCCAAAGGGGTTTAGAATCATCTTACGAAGGTTCATTATTCTACTAATAGCCAAATCGTATTCGTATAGTTTCTTTACCTTCTCCTTGACCGGTATAAACATTCCCAATCACGACTCCAGAACTCAAGCCGTACGTATCTGCAAGACTGTCGGTGCCATTGCTTATTGAACCATACCACGCTAGCAAAACATCTCCCGTGGTTGTGGTAGTGCTACTGCCTGAACTGATTCCTATGCCAGTTACTTCAAAAGTTCCCACTCCGGTAATGGAATTTACTACCTGCATAAAAAGAGTATCATATTCTTCTGTCAAACGCATGGGCGGGCTGACATGCATTATGGTAGCTGATGCAGTCCCTATCTTTGTGCCGTCTAAAGTGACATCCCCTGTCGCATGGAATCCAGATATCCAATTTGGATCACCCTTATGACCACTCATAAAAATGGGGGTCATTGAAGTAAAGGTTTTTCCCAGGACCAATTCCATCTCACCGGCAGCATATGCTCCCTGAATCAAAAAAACTGACAGTAAAAGAAGATGCTTAGAGAAATAGTTTTTTTCGAAATCATTGAGTCCTCCTTTTATTATGTTATAATTATGGTGTCCTCAGAAATTCCTCATCTGGCAGAACAAATACTTTTCTCAGCTGGTTGAAATTATGAAAATAAACTGTGGAGATTAACTTTTCTTCCTGGCCCTGATGCCGACAAACCCTGGTAAGCTGAACCCCATCTTCCGTGGGCATATCGTCAATTACATCTATCGTGAAAGCAGTACAGCTCATAACCTCTACAGTGTTGGGGTTAAAATCAACCATGATGATGGTTATTAATGGAACCGGGATACAAAATGTCAGCAGCAAAAAAAAGATTAAGCTGAGCCTGGTTTTTTCATATATTCCCTCCTTTCTGTATGTGGTCGAAGATGGAATGCTACGGATTCACTCATGAATGAATCCGGCGGGTTGCTATTCTTCTGTCATGGAATATATGAAAATTGTTCATAATGTTTACTGTCTGCGTTGCCACGTTTGTTTGGGCATACAAATACCACCGCCGGATATTGGCCAGTGTACAGAGACAAAAAAACCGACCTGCCTTTTTAGTAACATTGTTGATGTTACCGTAGGCAGCCCGGCTGTCTAGTAACTGAGGTGATTTAAATAATCCCGCTCAGAAGGAACTTGCTCCGACCCGTGGCTTTCCGCCCCCGCCTCTCGACAGGTATGGCCTTTCTCGGCGTGTCTTTCATTAAGAATAACTAAAAAGTCTTGAATGTCAACAACTAAAAGTTAAAAAGATTTCTTCTTCATTCTCCTCCGAGCAAATCAGATTAGAAACAGGGATTTCAACTGTACGCACATTCTTGGTAGGATCCCCATAATCTATTCCAGACCATGCAAAATCAGCGAGCATCTCTCCTTTTTCATTATTTATTTTCACCCGGGTTGTTCCAAGGTGACCCCTCCCGATATCAAAGCTGAGTGTACCTTGAGGATCATCAAAGGCCAAACAAATATCAAATATCATCTCAGCTGTTTTCCCAGACTCAGCAGTGGCCAATGGCTGGATTATTAGAAACTTGCTGCCATCAAATTTTCCATCAGTCACCCAAGGACTCAGTGAGATTATTTCCGGCCTTAGGAAAATACCTCCTTTAGTCGGCGTAACCGTAGTCCAATCTGATGTGGTAGAAATTGTCATCTTGAAGCGACATGTTCTAGGCCAGTTCCAACTAAGATACTGATCAACCCATTTGCTTGTGAGATTTAGATATCCACTGGGACCTAAGTCTCCGTAGTTTTTATAACTATAGTCCAGTCCGTTTGACATTCCAACTGCCGCAGGCTCTATTTGGCTCCCTTCGTGCCACTCATTGAAGGATGTAATGGTCACCATGAACGGTTCCACATAAGCACCCAGAGCCGCCAGCCATTGTTGGCTATAAGTGTTACCATTTTCACGTGGAATAAATGTGGATTCTGGATAGCCTATCCTCCTGGCGGAATTTCCTGGTATAACACTTGGAACATATAATGAATCTCCGGGAAGGCTGAGAGCCCAGGAAAAACCTCCACTATCCTCCAAATGCAATGTTATGTAGTTGTAGAGACCGTCAAAGTGGCTTTGGTTAATCCATTTAGAATCCGTCGAATTGGCTATTACCAGGCCCCCATTAGATGAACCATGAATAGTATCAACTGCATTTTTCCAATAATCAGGGGCAACACTAACACCAAAGCCAGGCTCATCACTGTCTTGGCTCCCAATGGCCCAAACAAAAGATACTCCTTTGGGACGATCTTCCTGGCTCCAACGGGTGGACGCGTTAGAACGATAGAATGCTGGGTGATTTCCATAATTTGAATAAAGGTAGTTGATATCGCTGATCAGGCTGCTTTCGGTACGCCCTTGATACGGTTCTATGTGGAAGGCAACTTTAATACCGTACTTTTGAGCAGTCTCTAACAGAAGAGGCACCACTTTGTCTTCCCTGGATCCTTGACCCCACCAAGAGGTAATAATGACCCCCACTTTTGAATCTCGCAACCAGGAAAGATGCTGTGAAACTACTGCCGGATCCGAAGAGCTGTAAGCCCCAAGAACAGGGTAGTAATCACTGGTGATATCAAGGGGAGGGTAGA